>CP144834.1:0-145196 GCA_036689475.1 Candidatus Stammera capleta
ATTTTGTGTGTAAAACTTTTTTTTTAATTGATGCAACTTTATATGCTTATAAATCATATTATATTATAAATTATAAGAAAAAAAATATAAATTTTAAGAAATCATTTTTAGTTTTTTGAAATATGATTTTTAGTAAATATAAATTTTGTAAACCAAATTATTTATTATTTGTTTTTGATTATGATAGAAATAATTTTAGAAAAAAAATATGTAAAAAATATAAATCTAATCGTAAGAAGATTCCTAAAGAATTATTATTATATATTTCTAATATTAAATTTTTTTTTAATGTTTTTGGTATTAAATATTTTTCTTATCCTAATGTTGAAGGTGATGATGTTATAGGTAGTCTAATATGTAAAATAAATAGTTTTTTTTTAAATAAAAAAGATTATTTAATATATATATTATCTTATGATAAAGATTTTTTACAGTTAGTTAATAATAACGTATATTTATTTGTTTCTTTTAAAGAAATATTTGATCCTAAACTTATTTATAAAAAATATGGAGTTTATCCTAATTCAATTATAGATTTATTAGTTTTATGTGGTGATAAATCTGATAATATTCCAGGTATTAAAGGTATTGGATTTAAAAAAGCTCCTATATTAATTAATAATATAGGGAATATTAAAGAGATATATAAAAATTTATTTAAAATAAAAAATCTTAAGATTAGAAACTATATTAATATAGTAAAAAATTTAAAATTAAATATTAATAAAATTAATTTATGATATTCTTTGATAAAAATTAAATTAGATGTGAAAATTAAATTTGATTTACATAAATTTAAAACGAATAGCTTTTTTTTTTTAAAAGTATTTAATTGGTTAAAAAATTTTAATTTTTGCAGATAAAATTTTTCGCTAAAAATTTTATCTGCAACTTTTATATAATAATTTTTATTATAGATATATTGTCATTTATATTATAAAGTATTTCTTGATAATTTTTTAAATTTGTAAAATCGTATATTTTTTTATTTAATTTATTATATTTTATACCTTTTTTTATAAAATATTTTTCTATATTAGTTAGTCTATTATATATTAATTTTAGTTTATTAAATTTATTTTTTTTTTTAAATATATAATTAATTATTTTAATTTGATTTATATTTTTATTTAATAGAATATTTTTTTTAATAAAAAAATCTAATTTTTTTATAAATAGATTATTTATAGTAGATTCGTTTTTGTAAAATTTTATATTAAAATTAATTTTTTTTTTATTATTATTATTTTTTTTTATATTATTTTTTTGATTATATATAAAACTAATATTTAAAAAATGATTATTTGGTTCTTCTTTTAAAACATATTTATTTCCTATATTGTAAATTAATTGATAATCTATTCTAGAAGATATATTAGGATTAATTTTATATTCTATACCTGTTGATATTAAAGGTGATATTTTTATATTATTTAAATCTATTATTTTTTTTGTAATTTTATTATTTTCGTTGTATATTGAATTAGTTACTATTCCGCCTAATTTAGTATATATATCTATATTTTTATTTATAGGTAAATTTATTTTACTAATTAAATTTATTCCTTGAGTTTTGAAGTATATAGTATTAAATTTTTTTTTTTCTTTTATTTTACCTAACCAATCATATCCTAATTCAAATGATAAATTTTTATTAGTTTTACAACCTATAAAAAAACCTGTTCCTAATTCATTATTAGGTTTGTTAATATATGTAAGTTTTCTATTTATTTTTTCTAAATCATTGTATTGAGATAATCCTATTTTATTACCTACATAAATTTCATTATTAATATTTTTTTTTTCTTGGGCAAATATTGCATTAATTAAAAATATAGTTACTAGTATAGTAATGAATATTTTTTTCATTTTAAATTTCTCTTTTAATTATGTATTAATAAAAATATTTTATTTAATTAAATTTAAAATTTATTAATAGATGTTAATAATTATTTAACTTTTTAAACAAAATTAAAATTAATATTTTTATATATGTTAAAATATATTTTGTATCACGTAAAGTTAATTTTTATAAATTAATATAAAATATATTTTTTATAAAAAGTTATCTTATTTGTTTGTTTTTAGTACTTAAATTTTAAAGGTGTAAGATGGTAAAAAAAAAAATTACTATTAAATTAATTAATGGATTTCATATTAGACCAGCTACAAAGTTTGTTAAAGAAACTAGAAAATTTAATGTAAATATAAAAATAAAGTTTAAAAAAAAAATTATAAATGCAAAAAATTTATTTGAAATACAAACTTTAGGAATTTCTTATAATGATGTAATTACTATTATAGTAGATGGAAAAAATGAATTAAATATTTTAAATATTTTAATTAATTTATTAAAATCTTTTAAAGAATAATATATAAAAATTAATTTTAAATGTTAAAAAATTAATGGCTAATTTTTTTTAAAAGTAGGTATTGTAAAAGGTATATTTATGATTATAAAAGGTATTGTGGTATCGCCTGGTTATGCTTGTGGTAATGCTTTTCTATTAAGTGAAGAAGATATTGATATAAACAAAAATAAAATTAATGTTAATGATATTGATTATGAAATATCTAATTTTTTAAAAGCACATAAAAAAACTATTAAACAATTTGAAAAAATAAAATCTAATTTATTAGATGAAGATAAAAAAATATTGTTTGATGGTTATATTATTTTATTAGAAGATGAATCTTTTATAAATAATGTTATTAGTTTGATAAAAAATGATTTTTTATCTGCTGAATTTTCTGTAGACACAGTAATTAATAAACAAGTAGAGGCTGTAAGTAAAGTTAATAATTCTTATATTAAAGAAAGAGTAAATGATTTTTTAGATATAGGTAAAAGATTAATATGTAATTTAAAAAATCTAAATAATTTTAATTTTAATTTTTTAGGTAAAAGAGAAAATATTATTATAATTTCTAAAGATTTGTCTCCTACTCAAATTATACAATTTAATTTGGATAAAATTATTGGTTTAATTACAGAATTTGGTAGTATAAATTCTCATACTTCTATAATAGCTAAATCTTTAGAATTACCTACTATTATTAAAGTTAAAAATATTAATAAATTAGTTCGTAACAATGATTCTGTGATTATAGATGGAATTAAAAATAATATTTATATAAACCCAAATAAAGATATTTTAAATAAATTTAAAAATAAGAATAAAATTTATTTATATAAAAAAAAAAAGTTAATTAAATTAAGTAAATTAACTGCTAAGACTTTAGATGGATATAAAATAAAGTTATTTGCTAATATAGGTAATGATGAAGAAATTAAAAATGTTTTAAAAAATGGTGCTGAAGGAATAGGACTATATCGTACAGAATTTTTATTTATGAATAGAAATTCTTTTCCAACAGAAGAAGAACAATTTAATTCCTATAAAAAAATTATTGAGTTTATGAATGGTAAAGTTGTTACTATACGTACTTTAGATTTAGGTGGTGATAAATTTTTACCTTATATGAATTTTCCTAAAGAGAGTACACCTTTTTTAGGTTTGAGATCTATTAGAATATATGTTAATAATAAACATATATTACGTGATCAATTAAGAGCTATATTAAGAGCTTCTATATATGGTAATGTACGTATTATGTTTCCTATGATAATTTCATTAGAAGAAGTATCTTTTTTAAAAAGAGAATTTTTAAATATTAAATGTGAATTTAAAAAAAAAAAAATTAATTTTGATAAAAATATTAAAATAGGTGCTATGATTGAAACACCTGCTGCAGTTATGATATCCAAATATTTGGCTGAAAAATTAGATTTTTTTAGTATAGGTACTAATGATTTAACTCAATATACTTTAGCAGTTGATAGAAATAATTCTATGGTTTCTCATCTTTATGAAACTTTATCACCTTCTATTTTACGTATGATTAAATATTCTGTAGATGCAGTTCATAAAAAAAATAAAGAAATAGGTATATGTGGTGAAATAGCTTCAGATTACAGTGTTACAATGTTATTAATTGGTTTAGGTTTAGATACTTTAAGTATGAGTTCTAATTTTATACCTAAAATAAAAAATTATATTCGTAATTTTTTATGGCTTGATGCAAAAAAACTTGTTTATGATGTTTTAAAACTTAATAAAATTAAAAAGATTAAATCTTTGTTAAAAAGAAAAACTAAATTTTTAAACTACTAAAAAATTTGCCCAGAGGCGGAATTGAACCGCCGACACGAGGATTTTCAGTCCTCTGCTCTACCTACTGAGCTATCTGGGCTTTTATTTAAATTTTATTGTTTTTTTCATTCAATTTAAATATTCTTTATTAATTTTATGTATTTTAAAAATTAAAATTTCTGGAATATTATATGGATGTATTTTTTTTATAATTTTTATTACTTTTTTTTCTAATGAGTTAAAAGTTTTACACATTATTTTTATTTCTGTACTTTTTTTTATTTTATTTTTTCAGATATAAAATGAAGTAATTTTATTAATTATATTAATACATGAAATTATTTTTTTTTTGAAAAGAACATCTTTAATTTTAATAAACTTTTTTTTATCTGAAATATTAAATATTATTAATCTAATATCTTTAGATTTTAGATACATTTTAATTAAAATTTAAGTTTATAATATATCTTAATTATATTTAATATAATTATTTATGTCAAATGATAAAATATATATATAAATACTTGAAAGTTTTTTTTTTATCCTTATTATACTTATAAACTGTTAAGTAATTTTATGTTTAATTAATGTTATAATGATAAATGTAATTTTTATTATATAGGAGGAGATGTACATGAAAATTCGTCCGTTACATGATCGTATTATAGTTAAACGTAAAGATAATGAATCAAAATCTGCTGGAGGTATAGTATTAACTGGATCAGCAGCAGGTAAATCTACTCGTGGTAAAGTATTAGCTGTTGGTAAAGGTCGTATACTTGATAATGGAGTTATAAAACCACTTGATATTAAAGTTGGAGATATTGTTATTTTTAATGATGGTTATAGTGTTAAAACAGAAAAATTAGATAATAAAGAAGTTTTAATTATGTCAGAAAGTGATGTTTTAGCTATTGTTGAATAATTATTTTGTTGTTAGGTAATAAATAAATTAATTTATAAAACATTTAAGGGTAATTAATTATGGCAGCTAAAGACGTAAAATTTGGTAATGATGCAAGATCAAAGATTTTGCGCGGAGTTAATATTTTAGCAGATGCAGTAAGAGTTACTTTAGGACCTAAAGGACGTAATGTTGTATTAGATAAGTCTTTTGGTGCACCTTCTATTACTAAAGATGGTGTTGCTGTAGCAAGAGAAATAGAATTAGATGATAAGTTTGAAAATATGGGAGCTCAAATGGTAAAAGAAGTAGCCTCTAAAGCTAATGATGTTGCTGGTGATGGAACTACTACTGCTACTGTTTTGGCTCAATCTATAGTTAATGAAGGTTTAAAAGCTGTTGCCGCTGGTATGAATCCTATGGATTTAAAACGTGGTATTGATAAAGCTGTTAGTGCTGCTGTTATAGAGTTAAAAAAAATATCTGTACCTTGTTCTGATTCTAAATCTATTGCTCAAGTAGGTACTATATCTGCTAATGCAGATGAAACTGTTGGGGCTTTAATAGCACAAGCTATGGAAAAAGTAGGTAAAGAAGGAGTTATAACAGTTGAAGAAGGTACTGGTTTACAAGATGAATTAGATGTTGTTGAAGGTATGCAGTTTGATAGAGGTTATTTATCTCCTTATTTTATTAATAAAACTGAATCTGGAGTTGTAGAATTAGATAATCCTTTTATTTTATTAATAGAAAAGAAAATATCAAATATTCGTGAAATGTTATCAATTTTAGAATCTGTTGCTAAATCTAATAAATCATTGTTAGTTATAGCTGAAGATGTAGAAGGTGAAGCATTAGCTACTTTAGTTGTAAATAATATGAGAGGTATAGTAAAAATAGCTGCTGTTAAATCTCCTGGTTTTGGTGATCGTCGTAAAGATATGTTACATGATATAGCTATTTTAACAGATGGTAAGGTTATTTCAGAAGAAATTGGTATGGAATTAGATAAAATAACTTTAAGTGATTTAGGTAGTGCAAAAAAAGTTATTATTAGTAAAGATAATACTACAATTATAGATGGTTCAGGTTGTCAAAAAGAAATTTCTAATAGAATTAATCAAATACGTCAACAGATTAATGAAGCAACTTCTGATTATGATAAAGAAAAATTACAAGAAAGAGTTGCAAAATTAGCTGGTGGTGTTGCTGTTTTAAAAGTAGGTGCTGCTACTGAAGTAGAAATGAAAGAAAAAAAATCTAGAGTTGAAGATGCTTTACATGCAACTAGAGCTGCTGTTGAAGAAGGTGTAGTAGCTGGTGGTGGTGTAGCTTTAGTAAGAGTTGCTGAAAGATTAAATAATTTGACTGCTCAAAATGAAGATCAAAATGTTGGTATTAGAGTAGCTCTTAGATCTATGGAATCTCCTTTGCGTCAAATAGTTTCTAATACTGGTGATGAACCTTCTGTTGTAGCTAATAATGTAAAAGCTGGTAGTGGTAGTTATGGTTACAATGCTGCTACTGAAAAATATGGTGATATGATAGAAATGGGTATTTTAGATCCTACTAAAGTTACTCGTTCAGCTTTACAATATGCTGCTTCTGTAGCTGGATTAATGGTTACTACAGAATGTATGATAACTGATTTACCAAAAGATGATAAATCTGATATAAATCCTAATAATTCAGGTATGAATGGTAGTGGTATGAATGGCATGGGTGGAGGAATGATGTAAATAAATTTATTTTAAAATAAATTTATTTTTTAAAAGAATTTTATTTTTCAAACATTTAAAACCCCTTCAATGGGGTTTTGATGTTTTATATAATAAATTATAAGAGGTTTTAATGTTATTAAATGAATTACAGAAAAATAAAATAATTGATGATTTTAAATTAAATAGAAATGATCATGGTTCTCATAAAATACAGGTAATATTATTAACTTATCGTATTCTTAGATTGCAGAAACATATTTCTATTTATAAACAAGACTATCATAGTAAAAGAGGTCTTTTAAAATTAGTTTTTCAACGTCGTCGTATATTAAAATATATTAAATTAAATAATTTAGATCAATATTATTTTTTAATAAAAAAATTAAAATTACGTAATTAAAATATTTTTTAGATGTTTAAAAGTTATTTTTATTAATATTATTAAAAATAAAAGGAAAATAGTTTTGTTGAAATATAATTTTTTAGAATTTAAATATGGAAGAAATTTAATAAAGTTAGAGACAGGTTTTATAGCTCGTCAATCTACTTCTTCTGTAATTGCTAGTATGAATGATACTGTTGTTATAGTAACTGTTGTATTTAATAATAAAGTAAATTTAGAAAATAGTTTTTTACCTTTAAGTGTTTATTATCAAGAGAAATTTTATTCTATAGGTAAAATTCCTGGTGGTTTTTTTCGTAGAGAAGGTAGATCTAGCGATGTAGAAATTATAACTTCTAGGTTAATAGATAGATCTATACGTCCTTTATTTAATAAAAATTTTTTTAATGATATTCAAATTGTTGTTAATGTTATATCTGTTAATCCACAAATAAGTACTGATATAATTTCAGTAATAGGTACATCTGCTGCATTAAGTATTTCTGGTATATCACATTTAAAACCTATAGGTGTAGCGAGAATAGGTTATATAAATAATTCTTATGTATTAAATCCTAGTTTATCAGAAATGAGTTTGAGTAAATTAAATTTAGTAATTGCTGGTAATGAAGAAGGTATATTTATGATTGATGCTTCTTCAAAAAATTTAATTGAAAAAGATATAATTAATGGTATTAATTTTGGTTTTGAAAATTATTTAAAATTAATTAAAAATATTAATTTTTTTTCTAGTAAAGTTAGTTTTAAAAATTTAGATAATAAATTAGGTTATTTAAATGAATTTCTTACTAAAGATGATATTAATTATATTAATAATTATTGTTTTAATAGTTTTAAAAAAATATATTATTCTAATTTAGATAAACAGAGTAGGGAAAATAGTCTAAGTTTAATTAAAGAAAATTTATTTTTAGATTTAAATAAAAAAAGTGAAATTAATAATTTTTTAATTTTAAATGAATTAATTCAAATAGAAAAGAAAATTATTATTAAAAAATTATTAAAATATGGTAAACGTATAGATAATCGTGATTTAAATGATATTAGAGAAATAGATATTAAAATAGGTTTTTTACCTAAACGAGTTCATGGATCATCTCTTTTTACAAGAGGAGAAACTCAAGCTTTAGTTACAGTAACTTTAGGTACTTCAAAGGATGCACAAAATTTTGATGATATTTTTTTAGGTGAACGTGTAGACAGATTTATTTTTCATTATAATTTTCCTCCTTATTCTGTTGGTGAAATAGGTAATGTTGGTGTTTTAAAACGTAGGGAAATAGGTCATGGTTATTTAGCTAAAAAAGGTATATTACATATATTACCAGATATAGAAAAATTTCCTTATACAATTAGAATAGTTTCTGATATTTTAGAATCTAACGGTTCATCATCTATGGCTTCTGTTTGTGGTGCTTCATTAGCTTTAATGGATGCTGGTGTTCCAATTTCTTGTCATGTAGCTGGTATAGCTATGGGTTTAATAAGGACTAAAGATAAAGATATTATATTGTCTGATATTATTGGTGATGAAGATAGATTAGGGGATATGGATTTTAAAGTTATTGGAACTTACAATGGTATTACAGCTTTACAAATGGATATGAAGATTAAAGGAATAAATTGTGAAACTATTGATTTATCTTTAGAAAAAGCTAAACAATCTAGATTATTTATTTTAGATAAAATGAATTCTGTTATTAATAAATCTAGACCTTATTTATCTAGTTTTGCGCCTATAATATATAAATTTAAAATTAAAGTTAATAAAATTAAAGATGTTATAGGTAAAGGTGGTTCAGTAATTAAAAATATTACTGAAAAGTATAATTGTTCTATCGAAATTGAAAATAATGGAATTGTTAATGTTGTTTCATATGATAAAAAAAATATTAAAAAAGTTATAAATTTTATTAAAAAAATTACTGAAGACGTAAAATTAGGATATACTTATTTAGGTAAAGTTATTAAAATAGTTAATTTTGGTATATTTGTTTCTTTTTTGAATAATAAAGAAGGATTAGTACATATTTCTAGTATTTTTATTAATAAAAATAAAAATATTTATAATTTTTTTAAAATAGGACAAAATATTTATGTAAAAGTTTTACATATTAGTAATAATGGTAAAATTAAATTAGGTATTAAAAATATTAAATAAAATTATTTAATTTATATAAATTTTATTTGTAGAGAATTTCAATGATTAATATTGATAATAAAAATTATGATTTTGGTTATTTAAAATTAAAAAGGAAAATATTAAATATAATATATAAATTAGGTTATAAAAAACCTACTGAAATACAATTTAAATGTATACCATATTTTTTAAAAGGTTATGATATTTTAGGAATAGCTAAAACAGGTAGTGGTAAAACTGCTTCTTTTATTTTGCCGATATTAAATAATATTAATATTAATATTTTAAATATTCAGGTTTTAATTTTAGTACCTACTAGAGAATTAAATATTCAGATTACTGATTCATTTAAAATTTTTTCTAAATATGATAAAAGAATTAAAATATTATCTTTATATGGTGGACAAACATATAATATTCAAATTTTAGGTTTAAGAAATAAACCTCATATTTTAGTTGCTACTCCTGGGAGATTATTAGATTTTTTAAAAAAAAAAATTGTAAATATTTCTTTAGTAAAATTTTTAGTTATTGATGAAGCTGATGAAATGTTACGTATGGGTTTTATAAAAGATGTAGAATTAATAATTTCTTATATTAAAAATAAACATCAAACTGCTTTATTTTCTGCTACTATGTCTTTAGATATTAAAAATATAATTAATAGGTTTATGAATAAACCTAAAGAAATAATATTAAATTTATCTAAAAATAATATTTTACCAGAAAATATTGAACAATATTATTGTTTAGTGAATTCTTGAAAAAATAAGTTAGATGTTTTAATGAAATTTTTGGAAGTAGAAAATTATTCTAGTGTTATAATATTTGTTAGTACTAAATTATATACTATGAAATTATCTAATTTTATAGAAAAAAAAGGTTATTCATGTTCTGCTTTTAATGGTGATATGAATCAAAGATTAAGAGAAAAAATACTTTGTGATTTTAAGAATTCTAAAATATCTATTTTAGTTGCTACTGATGTTGCTTCAAGAGGTTTAGATATTAAAAATATTAGTTTAGTTATAAATTATGATTTACCAGTTGATATTGAATCTTATATTCACCGTATTGGTAGAACTGGTAGAGCAGGTAGATTAGGTAGAACTATTTTATTTCTTAATTTTAGAAATAAAAAATTTCTTTTTTATATTGAAAGACATATAAAATCTAAAATTAAAAAGATTAATGTTCCAGATAATAATTTCTTACTTAATTATCGTATTAATAAATTATCTTATTTAATTAAAAATAATTTTTATAAAAATAAAAATAAAGTTTTTTTTTATACTAATATTTTAAATAAAATTATGGAATATTCTAAATTAAATATTAAGGATATAAATATATCTCTATTAGAATTAGTATATAGTAAAAAATATTATGTTTAATTTAGGTGATAATGGAATTGAACCATTGACCTTCTCCTTGTAAAAGAGACACTCTACCACTGAGCTAATCACCTTTACTTTTTTCTAAAAAATGGAACTGGCGGGATTCGAACCCGCGTCCAAAACAACTTATTTTTTTGTTCTACATGTTTATTTTATTTTTTTTTCATTAATTATTATAAATAAAAAAAAATAATAATTAATTAGTTTACTTTTTATTAAAATTTATAGATGTAAACTTCTATAAATTATCTCTTTTTAAAAACGTTTTTTATAAAATAAAAGAGGAAAATTTTTATAGAAAACGGCTTCTAACAGTGTTTTATGCTGCTAAAGCGTAATCGTTGTTTTTTGCAACTAAGTTTTTACGGTTTTTTACGTGGCCTACCGCTACCTCGACATGCACATTAAAATTTGTATATTTTGTCAAGTCCTAAACAGTCCCGTATAAGTATTATATATTTTTAGTATTTATAAATCAATGTTTTTTTTTAAAAATTTTTTCTTTTATATATTTTTTTTTATTGTATTTTTTTTTCCCTTTTGATAAACCAATAATTATTTTATATCATGTTTTTTGTATAATTAATGATATTGATATTAATGTATATTTTTTTGTTTTAATTTTGTTTAATATAGATATTATTTCTTTTTTTTTTAATAAAATTTTTATTTTTCTTTCTTTTATTTTATTTTTAAATTTATTTTGTAATGGAGTTATTTTTACCCCTATAAGTAAAGGTATTTTTTTTTTTGTTATTTTTATGTAACTATTATTTATATTAATATTTTTTCTTTTAATTGATTGTACTTCTCAACCATATAATACTATACCTGCTTTATATTTTTTAATTATTGTATAATATCTATTAATTCTTTTGTTTTTTAATATTATTTTTTCCATTTTTAAATTATATTTTTTGTAGAAATATTTTTTTTAAAGATTGTATGTAAATAAATTTTTTTATAATAATTTTATTTTTGTGATATATAATTATTAATATTATTTATTATACCTTTTATTTAAAATTTGAGGATTTTAATATGATTAAAGAAAATATTGATAAAAAAAAAAAATTTTATAAAATTAAAGATTTTAATATTGATAAAAAAAAATGTAATATTTTAAAGAATATAAAAAAAAGATTTTATAAATATAAAAAAAAAATATCTTGTCAAAATAAAATTATTAATAAGTTAGAAAGTAAATTATTAAAATTAAAGGGAAAAAGTAAAGATATAAATTTACGTTATAGAGCTGATTTAGAAAATATTTATAAACGTAATGAAATAAATATAGAAAATATATATAAATATTCTTTGGAAAAGTTTTTTAAAAGTATTTTACCTGTAATAGATAATTTAAAAGATGCTTTTAAAGTTAGTAAAGATAAAAATTTAAATAGTAAGATTACTTATGAAGGTTTAAAATTAACTTTAAAAAATTTTTTATCTGTAATAAAAAAATTTGGTGTGTCTATTATTAATAAGGTTAATGTTAATTTTGATCCTAATTTTCATCAAGCTGTATCTGTTATAGAGTCTAATAAGAAGAATAATATTAAAGATAATTTAGTTATTGAAATATTACAAGATGGTTATATATTAAATAAAAGATTACTTAGACCAGCTATGGTTAAGGTTATTAAATATAAAAAATAATTTTTATTTACTTGTGTTTAAATGTTTTTTTTGTTAGTATTATTAGGTATATTAGGCCCTTTAGCTCAGAGGTAGAGCAGGCGACTCATAATCGCTTGGTCATTGGTTCGAATCCAATAAGGGCCACATAAGAAGTTTAGTTTACTTTAAATAAAATTTATCTTTTATTTCTAAATTTTCTTTAAATTCATATATTAAAGGTATTCCTGTAGGAATATTTAGTTTTATTATATCTTTATCTGAAATTTTATCTAAGTATTTTATTAATGCTCTTAATGAATTACCATGAGCTACTATTATAGTAGATAGATTATTTTTTATTTTAGGTAATATATTTATTTTTCAATAAGGTATAACTCTATTATATGTATCTAATAAACTTTCTCCTAATGGTATTTTACCATGTTTGATTTTTTTATATTTTATTTCATTACCTGGAAATTTTTTATCTTTTGTAGTAATTTGAGGAGGTTTAGTAGTATAACTTCTTCTTCATTCTAATACTTTTTTAGATCCATATATTTTAGATGTTCTTTCTTTATTTAAACCTTGTAGGTTGCCATAATGTCTTTCATTTAATTTTCAAGTTTTTTTTGTTTTTATTCATAGAGTATCTAATTTATATAATATTATTCATAAAGTATGTATTGCTCTTTTTAGAAATGAAGTATATGCATAATTAAAGAAAAAGTTGTTTTTTTTTAGTAATGAACCAGCTTCTTTAGCTTCTTTAATTCCTTTTTTAGAAAGTTTTACATCTGTTCATCCTGTAAATATATTTTCTTTATTTCATATACTTTCGCCATGTCTTACTAGTACTAGTCTTTTCATTTTTTTATTTTTATTTAAATAGTTTATAGATTTTTATACTTTAATATAAATTTTAATTTTAAATTTTATTTTTTAAAATTATTTATATTAGATATTTTGTTTGCTAATTTAATTTTTTCAAATAATTTATTTTTTTTAACATTAAATTTATCATATTTAAATAATATTTTAGATGATAATTTTATATTTATTTTTTTTTTGATATTTTTTTCTGATTTTTGTAAATATTTAATTATTTTATATATAATATTTTTATTTTTTTGATTTATAAAATTTATATATATATATATATATGAAAAATTTTTTGTTATTTTTATATGATTAATATTTAAAATATTTTTTTTTCCTATTAAAAAATTATATTTTGTAAATATAAATCAAATTATTTTTTTTTTTATTTTTTTAATTATTTTATTTAATTTTATTTTTTTTTTCATTTTTAATTTTTTGTTTTATTATTTTTTATACATTCTATAATGTCTCCTATATTTACTTTAGTAAAGTTTTTTATATATATACCACATTCCATTCCTTTTTTAATTTTTTTAACTGTTTTTTTAAATCTTTTTAAAGATTTTATTTTACCTTTGTAAATAATATAATTATTTCTTTTAATTTGTATAGGATTAGATTGTTTTATTTCTCCTTTAGTAACTATACATCCAATTATTATATTATTTTTTGATATATTAAATATACTTTTAACTTTTGCTTTTCCTATTTTAATTTTATTAGTATATTTATTTTTTTTTTTAATAATTTTTTTTATTTTTTTTATTAATTTATATACTATATTAAAAGAATATATTTTTATATTATATTTATTTATTTTATTTTTTATAAAGTTATCTATTTTAATATTAAACGCTAAAATAATTGATTTACTTGTTGAAGCTAATATTAAATCATTTTCATTAATATTTCCTACGTTGGTAAAAATAAACTTTATTTGATTTTTAAATATTTTTTTTGTTGATATTTTAATAGTTTCTAATGAACCATATACATCAGTTTTTAATAAAAAATTAATTTTGTTATTTTTTTTTGTAAATATATTTTTTGTTTTTTTGTTTTTTTTTTTGTAAGTAATATTTTTATTTTTTAATTTTATTATTTTTTTAGCTTTTTTTTTATTTTTTACAATTATAAATTTTTTACCTGGTAATGAAATATTTGATAAACCTAAAATTTTTATTGGCATTGATGGTAATGCATATTTAATTTTTTTTTTTTTATCGTTTAATATTAATTTTATTTTACCAAAGTTGTTATCTGAAATTATTAAATCTCCTACTTTTAATTTTCCATCTTTGATTAATATATTAGTCATTATTCCTTTTTTTTTATTTATATATGATTCTATAATAAAACCTGATGCATAATTATTAATATTTGTATTTAAATTTATTTTATTACTTTCTTTTTTTATAGCTTTAAAAATTTTTTTTATACCTTTTTGTTTTTTTACTGAAAATTTTACAAATATATTATTACCACCTCATTCTTCAGGAATGATATTATATTTACTTATTTTTTTTTTTATTGTATCAATATTGTTTAAGTAATTTGTTTTATCTATTTTAGATAAACCTATTATTATAGGAATATTATATTTTTGGGAATAATTTATTATCTCTAATGTTTGGGGCATTATACCATCATCTATTGCAATTATTAAAAATATTATATCTGTTATATCAATTCCTCTAGATCTCATATTAGTAAATATGGAATGTCCTGGGGTATCTAATAAAGTAATATCACCTAATTTGTTTTTTATATAATAAGCATTGATATATTGAGTGATATTACCTTTTTCTGTTTTTGCAATATTTGTTGATCTAATGTAGTCTATTAATGATGTTTTACCGTGGTTTACATGTCCCATTATTGATATTATAGGAGCTCTTTTATATAGATTAATTTTTTTTTTTTTGTTTATTTTTTTTGCGATATTTTTATTTTTTTTTATTATATTATTATTTTTATTTTTTTTGTATATTGAGTTATTTGTTTTTTTTTTTTGTTTTTTTATTTTATTATTTTTTTTATTTTTATTTTTTTTATATAGTAAATTATTTATTTTTTTTTTATAAATATTTTTTTTTTTGAAAATTATTTTTTTTTTATTTTTGTGTTGTTTTTTTTTCGTATAAAATCTATTTTTTTTTCTTGTTGTTTTGTATCTATTTTTTTTTTTAAGCATATTTTAATTAAAATTTTAAAATTAATGTTTGTTTTATAAGTTTACTGTTTTATTTTTGTAGTAATTATATTTAAATTTCATCCTGTTAATTTAGATGCTAATTTAATATTTTGTCCGTTTTTACCTATTGTTTTAGCTAAGTTTTCAATTTTAACATTTATATCCATAGTTTTTTTTTTATTATTTATTAAAATATTGGAAATTTTAGCTGGTAATAGAGAGTTTATGACAAATTTTTTAGGATTTTTATTTCATAAAATTATATCTATTTTTTCTCCTGATAAATTGTTTGATATAGATTTTATTCTTAAACCTTTAAGACCTATACATGCACCTATAGGATCTATATGTTTATTTTTTGTATTTACTGCTATTTTAGATCTTAATCCTGGTTTTCTTGATATAGCTTTTATTTTTATTATTTTTTTTTTTATTTCTGGTATGTATTTTTTAAATAATTCTATTAATATTTTTTTATTTAATCTTGTTATAAAAATTTGACTTTCTGATTTTTTTTTTTTAATATCGTATATTATCCCTTTTATTTTATCTCCTATTTTAAAATTATCTTTTATAATCATATCTTTTTTTAATAGAATAGCTTTTAAATTTGATCCTATATTTATTAATATATATTTTTGATTTATTTTTTTAACGTATCCAGATATTATACAATTTTTTTTTTTTTTAATTTTTTTTAGTATAATTAATTTTTTAATTTTACGTATTTTTTGTGTTATAATTATTTTAGCAGTTTGAGTAGTAATTCTATCAAATTTTTCTAATTTAATTTTATTTTTTATAAAATCTCCTATTTTAATGTTTTTATTTTTATGTATAGCTTTTTCTAAAGTTATTTCTTTATGTGGTTTTTTAATTTTTTTAACTACAATTCATCTTCTATATATTTTAAATGAACCGTTTTTTCTGTTAATATTAATTTTTATATCTATTTTTTTATTATATTTTTTTTTTATTGCAATAGTTAGTGATTTTTCTAATGTTTTAAATATTATTTCTTTTGGTAAAGATTTTTCATTTGATACAGCTTCTGCTACTGCTAAAATTTCTTTATTCATTTTAGCTGCCTCAATTAAATTTATAGAATAGAATATTATATATTTTAAGAAAATTTCTTTATAAATATGTTAAAATATAAGTTTTTAAAAGGTAAATAAGTTAATTTTTAAAGTATGTAATTAGTAATTTTTATTAAAAGTAAATTTATTTTTATGTTAATTAAATTTTATTTTTAATTTACCGGGAACGGGATTTGAACCCGTATTTTTTTTTTAAAAAAAACTATTACCTCAAAATAGCGTGTTTACCAATTTCACCATCCCGGTATTAAATATTTTTAAAATATTAAATAAAAGATTATTTATTTATTATATTTAATAATAAAGCTGTTAAATAAAATGATATAGCAAAAATTATTATAGTACAATTAATTGTATTTTTTAAAGATTTTGTTGTAATAATATTATTATTTATATCAAATGATGGTTCTATAATATTATTTTTACTGGGAGTAAAAATAATTAATGATATTAAAGAAATACAAATAATAAAAAATATTGTTAAAAATATTTTATACATATTAGTCCTTTTAAAATTAATTAAATTTAAATAATTTTTTATAAAAATTTTATTTATAAAAATTTTCTATTTTTTTAAATAGAATTATTAAATTTTTTATAAAAAATAATTTTTTTTATATCTTTTTTATTTAAAGTCTCATATTTTATTAATTTTTTTTTCATTTTATGTAATATATCAATATTTTGAAAAAGTATTTTTTTAGCTCTTGAATAATTTTTATTTATTATTCTTTTTATTTCTTTGTCAATTAATTTAGACATATAATTAGAAAAAAACATTTTTTTAAAGTTTTTATTTAAAGAATCTTCATAATTTTCTACTCATAATAATGGACCTACTTTTTTAGAAAAACCTCATTTTGTTACCATATTTCTAGCTATTAATGATGCTACTTTAATATCATTACTAGCTCCAATAGAAATGTTTTTTTTACCAAATATAATTTCTTCTGCTAATCTTCCACCATATAATGTAGATATTTTACTTTCTAGTTGTTTTTTATTTAGGTTTAAATTATCGTCTTTAGGTAAGAAAAATGTTGATCCTAGAGTTTTACCTCTTGGTATTATAGTAATTTTATGTATAGGATCGTGTTCTGGTACTAATTGACTTACTATTGCATGACCACATTCATGATATGCCGTTAATTCTTTTTGTTTTTTAGTTATAATTAATGATCTTCTTTCTGTACCCATAATAATTTTATCTTTTGCTTTTTCAAATTCTTTCATGGATACATATTCATAATTTTCTTTTGCTGCATATAATATAGCTTCGTTTACTAAGTTATGTAGATCTGCTCCTGAAAATCCTGGTGTACTTTTAGCTAATATTTTTATATTTACATTTTTATTTAATGGTATATTTTTTGTATGTATTTTAATTATTTGTTTTCTTCCTTGTATATCTGGTAAATCTATTATTACTTTTCTATCAAATCTACCTGGACGTAATAGTGCTGGATCTAAAATATCTGGTCTATTAGTAGCTGCTATAATAATTATAGCTTTATTACTATCAAAACCATCCATTTCTACTAACATTTGATTTAGTGTTTGTTCTCTTTCATCATGCCCACCATTTATATTTATTCCTCTTTGGCGACCGACAGCATCTATTTCATCTATAAATATTATACATGGAGAATTTTTTTTTGCTTGATTGAACATATCTCTTACTCTAGAAGCTCCTACACCTACAAACATTTCTACAAAATCTGATCCTGATATACTATAAAATGGTACTTGTGCTTCACCAGCTATTGCTTTTGCTAATAATGTTTTACCAGTACCTGGTGGGCCTATCATTAATATTCCTTTAGGAATTTTCCCTCCTAATTTTAGAAATTTTTCTGGTTTTTTAAGAAATTCTACAATTTCTTTTACTTCTTCCTTGGCTTCATTACATCCAGCAACATCTTTAAATTTAATTTTAATATTATTTTTATTTAATATTTTAGCTTTACTTTTTCCAAATAAAAATGTTCCTTTACCACTGTTTTTCATTTGTTTTATTAAAAATATTCATATTCCAGTTAATAATATTATTGGTAATCATGATATAAAAATTGATGTAATAAAATTTGGTTCTGTAATTAAAGTACTACTAATTTTTATTTTTTTATTTATTAATTTATTTAATAAATTAGGATCGTAAATTGGAATATAAGTAATATATTTTTGATAATTTTTTTTTATTACATTAATTTCTTTACCATCTATTTTAATTTCTTTTATTTTATTTTTTTCTATATCTGATAAAAAACTTGAATATTCTATTTTTGGATATTTCCTTTTTTGTACTATATTTTGAAATGAAGATAACATTATTATACTAATTATTAATCAAAAAAATAAATTTTTTATCATAGAATTTGATATATTTTATTTAAAATTACATTTATAATTTAATGCTATTATATATATTTCTTTAGAATAATTACGTGATGATTCTAATTTTTTAGTTTTTATAACTTTAAATAGATTTTTAATTTTTTTTAAAGTATAAGCAAAAATTTCACCTAAAAAAACTTTTATAACCAAATTTCCTTTTTTTTTAATTTTTTTTTACATAAATGTAAGATTTTTTTAATTATTGTTTTAAATTTAGGATTATCTATTTCTTTAATTCCAGAAATGTTTGGTGATATATCTGATAATATGTTATTTATTTTGTATTTATATGTTTTATTAATTATCTTATTAAATATATTTTTTTTACATATATTACCTAATATAAAATTTGTTTTTATTTTTTTATTTATTTTTTTAATATCACAGCTAAAAATTTTTCTTATCTTTTTTTTTTTGATTAAATATTGTGTTCATCCTCCAGGTGAACAACCTAATTCTATTATATTATCGTTTTTATTGATTATTTTATATTTATTATTAATTTCTTTTAATTTAAAATAAGACCTTGATAAAACATTTTGTTTTTTTTTTAATTTTATGTATTTATCATTTTTTTGTAAACTGATTCACTTTTTTTTTTTCATTATTCTAATTGTTTTTATAAATTTTATAAAAATTATTTTTATATTATTCTATATTAATGATTTTATATTTTATATTTCCTTTAATAGTTTTTAAAGATATTATTTCCTTTTTTTTTTTACCTAATAATTTTTTTGTTAGAGGTGAATTTACTGAAATAAGTTTTTTTTTAATGTTTGATTCATCATCACCAACAATTCTATAAATAATTTTTTTATTATTATTTAAATTTATTAAAGTTATTAGTGATCCAAACATTATTTTATTTTTATTTTTATTTTTTGATATATCTATAATATGTGCATAAAAAAGTTTTTTTTCTATTTCTTTTATTTTTTTTTCACATATTGTTTGTTCTTCTTTAGCTGAATGGTATTCAGAATTTTCTTTTAGATCTCCAAATTCTCTTGCTTTTGATATTGATTGAGTTATTAAAGGTCTTTTAATTTCTTTTAAATATTTTAGTTTTTTTAGTAATTTTTTTTCTCCTTTTAATGTCATTAATATTCTATTCATTTTTTACCTTTTTGTTTTTATTTTTTAAAAGTAATTAAAATATATTGTTTATTTTAAATTTTAAAAATATTAATTTTCTATTATATGAATAAATTTTTTTTTTTTTATTCCTTGTGTTTTGAATTTTATAATTCCTTTTTTTATTGCATATAATGTATAATCTTTACCACATTTTACGTTTTTTCCGGCATGAAATTTAGTTCCTCTTTGTCTAATAATTATATTTCCTGCATTAATTTGTTCACCTCCAAAATGTTTAAAACCTAATCTTTTGGAATGTGAATCTCTTCCATTTTTTGTTGATCCACCAGCTTTTTTATGCGCCATATTTTCTTTTTTTTATTGAATATATTTTAACTTTTATTAATTTTTGTCTATGACCTAATTTTTTTTTGTAATGTTTTCTGCGTTTGAATTTTATTATTTTAACTTTTTTATTTTTTATATTTTTTATTATTTCACCTTTTATAACAAAAGAATCTGTTTCTTTTTTTTTTGTTATTATTTTATTTTTATTAAATATTAAAATTATTTTTTTAAATTTAATTTTTTTTTTTATGTTTTTTTTGATTTTTTCTATTGTAATACAACTTCCTTTTTGGATTTTATATTGTTTTCCGCCTGTTTCTATTATAGCGTACATGTTATTTAATTTTATATTTTTTGTAATATTATTTATTTTTATAAAATATTGATATTTTTAAAAATATATACTTTATATTATGTATATTTATATAATATACTTATTTATATATGTTAATTTATTTATAAATATATATTTTAATATATTTATATTATTTAGTAAAATGTATTTAATTTAATGTTTAGTTAGGAAATATAATATAATGTTTAACAAAATTCGTGGTATTTTTTCTAATGATTTATCTATAGATTTAGGTACAGCTAATACTTTAATTTATGTTAAAAATAAAGGAATTGTTTTAAATGAACCTTCTGTAGTTGCTATAAGACAAGATAAAATTGGTTCTTCTAAAATTGTTGCTGCTGTTGGTCATCAAGCTAAACAAATGTTAGGAAGAACTCCTGGTAATATTTCTGCTATTAGACCTATGAAAGATGGAGTTATAGCTGATTTTTTTATTACTGAAAAAATGTTACAATATTTTATTAAACAAGTACATACTAATAGTTTTATGAGACCTAGTCCACGTGTTTTAGTGTGTGTACCTGTTGGGGCTACTCAAGTAGAACGTAGAGCTATTAAAGAATCTGCTTTAGGTGCTGGTGCTAGAGAAGTTTTTTTAATTGAAGAACCTATGGCAGCTGCTATAGGAGCTAAATTACCTGTTTCAGATGCTACTGGTTCTATGGTAGTAGATATAGGTGGGGGTACTACGGAAGTGGCAGTAATTTCTTTAAATGGTGTAGTTTATTCTTCATCAGTTAGAATAGGTGGAGATAGATTTGATGAATCTATTATAAGTTATATTAGAAGACATTATGGTTCTTTAATTGGTGAAGCTACTGCTGAAAGAATAAAACATGAAATAGGTTCTGCTTATCCTTGTACTTCTATTAAAGAAATTGAAGTTAGGGGTCGTAATATGGCGGAAGGTATACCTAGAAGTTTTATATTAAATTCTAATGAAATATTAGAAGCTTTACAAGAACCTTTAGGGGGTATTATTAGTGCTATTATGGTAGCGCTAGAACAGTGTCCTCCTGAATTAGCTTCAGATATATCAGAAAGAGGTATGGTATTAACTGGAGGAGGAGCTTTATTAAAAAATTTAGATCGTCTATTAGTTGAAGAAACTAGTATACCAGTTATTGTTGCTGATGATCCTCTTACATGTGTTGCAAGAGGTGGTGGCAAAGCATTAGAAATGATAGATGTGCATAATGGTGAGTTATTTAGTAATGAATAATATTTAATAATATTTTATGTTTTCAAAAAAAGATAATAGTTTTATTTGTTTTTTATTTTTTATTGTTTTTTCTATATTTTTATTGTTTTTTGATTTTTATTATTGTATCTCTGATAAAATTCGTTTTTATACTAATAGAGTAGTTTTTATATATTATTATATATTTGATAATTTAATTTTTCTTTTAAAAAAAAATATTGTTTTTTTAAATGATTATAATAGAATTTATAATGAAAATGTTTTTTTAAAAGAAAAAAATTTTATTTTAAAAAAAAGAATTATGTATTCTAGTTTATTAAAATTGGAAAATAATTATTTACGTAAGATATTAAATTTTCCTTTATTAAGTAAAGAAAGTAAAGATTTTGTTTTTGTTAAAATTTTTTTTTATCATTTTAATGATACAGATGAAATAATTATAAATCATTTGAAAAATTCTAATATTAAATATGGTAGTTTATTATTTAATTATATAGGTATGTTGGGAAAAGTTATTTATTCTGGTGATAATTTTAGTAGATTACAATTAATATGTAATCAAAATAGTAGTTTTCCAGTTAGTATATTAAGAAATGATTTAAGTACAATAGTTTCAGGTAATGGTTGTAATAATAATATGAAAATTAGTGATTTACCTATTGGATCAGATGTTAAAGTAGGTGATATAGTTATTTTACCTAAAGTTAGTGGTTATTCTTTTTCTGGTCATCCTATTGGAGTAGTAGATAATGTTTATTCTGATTTTTTATATGGTGTTTTAGTTATTGAAGTTAAATATTTTTTAGATTTAAATAATTTAGGTTATGGTTTATTATATAATTAATTTTTTGAATTATTTATGAATTTATTTTTTGTTTTTATTAATATGTTAAATATTAAAAGTTCTTTATTATATGTATTGTATATGTATATATTATTGGTAAATAATTGAGAAAAAAATGTTTTATTTATTTTTTTTTGATCATTTTTTTGTGATATTTTTTTAGGTTTTTTATTAGGTAGAAGTTTTTTGATTTATTATTTATCTACTTATATTATGCATATTTTAAAGAAAAATTTTTTTATTTTATGTTTTTGAAGAATGTTCTTTTTTGTTGTTTTTTTTTCATTTTTAATTAGAATGATATCTTTTTATATTGATAATATTATTTTAGGTTTTGATAATGTTAATAATTTTATTTTATTAAATTCTTTTTTTGATGGTTTTTTATGATTTTTTTTTATAAATAGATTTTTGAGAAATAAATAATTTTTTTATAATTTTTTAAATAATTTAGAGTGATAAAATGAGTGGTATAGTATATGATAGTATTTTAAGTAAAAATAATATATCTGAGTGTGATTTGTTAGATTTAGTTTCAGATTTGTGTATTAAAAATTCTGATTATGGTGATTTATTTTTTCAAAGTATTATTAAAGAATCTATATTTTTGGAAGAAAAAATTATTAAGAATAGTTTTATTAATCTTAATAGTGGAGTTGGAGTAAGAATAATATCTGATACTAAAACTAGTTTTAGTTATTCTGATGAGATTAGTTTTAAATCTATAAAAAAATTAATTAATAAAATTAAATTTATTAATTTAGATAAAAATTGTATTACTAAAAATAATTTAGTTTATGTTCCTGAAAAAGAATATTTTTATAAAAAATATTCTTCTTTAGATTTTTCATCAAATAAAAATAAAATTGATTTATTATTATATTTAGATAATTATATTAGAAAAAATAATTCTTATGTTAATTATGTTTCGTTAAACTTAATTAGTAATTATGAGTTAGTTTTAGTTGTTTCTACTGATGGTGTTTTTGTAGGTGATGTTAGACCATTAATAAGTTTATCAATAAAAATTCAATTAGAGAAAAATAGTTGTACACAATTAGGTTTTAGTGGTGGTGGTGGTCGTTATTTATATGAAGATTTAATTAGTAAATATTATGGAAAAATTTCTATTGTTGAATATTGAGCTAATGAAGCAATTAGAATAGGAATGAATAATTTATGTGCTATTAATGCTCCTTCTGGGGAGTTTCCTGTAATTTTAGGTTGTGGATCTCCAGGAATTTTATTACATGAAGCTGTTGGACATGGTTTAGAAGGTGATTTTATACGTAATAATATATCTATTTATTCTAATTTAATTGGTAAAAAGGTTGCTTCTAATTTATGTACTGTTGTAGATGATAGTACTGTACATGGTTTAAGAGGTTCTTTAAATATTGATGATGAGGGTAGTTTAGGTAGAAAAAAAATTCTTATAAAGAATGGTTTTTTAGAATCATTTATTTTAGATAAATTTAATGCTAAATTAATGAATTTAAATTCGACAGGTAATGCTAGAAGAGAATCTTATAAATTTTTACCTATTCCTAGAATGACTAGTACTTATTTGATTAATGGTAAAAGTAGTTTTTCGGATTTAATTAATAGTGTTGATTATGGGATATATATAGCTAATTTATCTAGCGGTCAAGTAGATATAACTTCTGGTAAATTTGTTTTTACTATTTTAGAAGGATATTTAATTAAAAAAGGTAAAATATTTTCTCCTATTAAAGAAGCTACTTTAATTGGTTCTGTAATAGATATTATGAATAATATTAGTATGATAGCTAATGATCTTAGTTTTGATTTTGGTAATGGTATGTGTGGTAAAGATGGACAAAATGTTCCTGTTAGTGTAGGACAACCTTCTTTAAAAATAGATTCTATGATTATAGGTGGTTTAAATTAATTTATTTTAAAAATTTAGGTAATTTTTATGTGATATTTGATTGATGCTAAAAATAAAATTTTAGGTAGATTAATTAGTAGAATAGTTTTTATATTAATTGGTAAAAATAAATCTAATTATCTACCATATGTAGATAATAGTGATTTTGTTATTTTAATTAATGCTAGTAAAATATTAGTAACCGGTAATAAATTAAATAATAAAAAATATTATTTTCATAGTGGTTATGTTGGAAGTATTAAACATACTACTTTAGGTAATATGTTAAAAAAATCTCCTAAATTTGTTATCAGACATGCTGTTAAAGGTATGTTACCTAAAAATATTTTATCTAATAAAAAATTAAAAAAATTAAAGATATATTCTGGAAGTTCTTATAAAGAGTATGCTCAAAAACCTGTTTTAATAAATTTTTAGAGGTATAACTAAATGTATAGTACTGGAAGACGTAAAACTTCTTCTGCTAGAGTATTTATGAATGTAGGCAAAGGAAAGTTTATTATTAATGGATTAGTTTTAGAAGAATATTTTAAGGATAGAATTAAACAATTAGTTGTACTTTATCCTTTTAAGGTTATTAATGATTATTCTTATATAGAAAAATTTAATTTTTATATAACTGTTAAAGGAGGTGGAATATCTAGTCAGGCAGTATCTATTAGACATGGTATTACAAGAGTGTTATTAAAATATAATAATGAACTACGTGTTGTTTTAAAACATGCTGGTTTAATTACTCGTGATTCTAGAGAAGTTGAAAGAAAAAAATATGGTTTTCGTAAATCTCGTTGTAGACCACAATATTCTAAACGTTAATATTTATAATTAAATGAAGTATGGTCCCAATTATTAAGCAATATTTAAAGATAAAAAGTAAGTATCCTAAAATTTTATTATTTTACCAGATTGGTGATTTTTATGAACTTTTTTTTGATGATGCTAAAAAAGTTTCTTGTTTATTAGATATTAATTTAACTAAAAAAAAGTTTGTTAAACAAAAAAGTGTTCCTATGGCTGGTGTTCCTTTACGTACTGCTGATATTTATATATCTAAATTAATTAAATTAGGTGAGTCTGTTGTTTTATGTAATCAAATTATAGATAAAGATAATTTTTTGAATAAAAAATTAATTAAAAGAAAGGTTATTCGTGTTATTACTCCTGGTACAGTTTCTGAGGATAAATATTTAAATGATTTTAAAGATAATTATATAGCAGCAGTGTGATCAAAAAATAGTAAATGTGTTTTTGGTTATTCTTTTTTAGATGTTTCTTCTGGAAGATTTTATATTTCTGAAATTTATGGTTTAGATAGATTAAAACATTATTTATTATGCACTTTACCTTCGGAAATTATTTGTAGTAAAAAATTTTTTTTTTTAAATGATATTAAGTGGTTAAATTGTTTTAAATATGTTTCTTTAAGTAATTTTAATTTTAAAAAAAATTATTCTTTATTATTAAACCATTTTAATATTGTTGATTTTAGTGTTTTTGGTATAAAATCTAATAATTTAGGTATAAATTCTGCTGGTTGTATTTTAAATTATGTAAAAAAAACTCAATTTGCAAATCTTTGTCATGTAAATAAATTAAAATTATTAAATGATTCTAAATTTATTTTTATGGATAATTTTACTGTAAAAAATTTAGAATTAATTAATTCTATTTCTGGTAATAAAAAGAATACTCTTTTTAGTGTTTTAGATAATGTTTTTACCCCTATGGGCAGAAGGATGTTAAAAAGATGGATTTTATTTCCAATTAGAAATGTTCAAAAGTTACGTTATCGTCATAGTATTATGGAATTTTTAAAAACTAAATTAATTAAAATTAGGTTTATCTTTAATAAGATAGGTGATGTAGAAAGAATATTAGGTAGAATATCTTTAAAAACCGTTACTTCACGTGATTTAATTAATTTAAAAAATTATTTATCTTTAGTTTTAGATTTTATATTTTTGTTTAAAACTAAAAATTCTTTTGAAATAATAAATTTTTTTTTATTAAATAAAGATTTAGTTAAGTATTTAGTTAGTTATATTTCTAATACTATTTATGATCCTAATTTAGGTAGTAAAAATATTATCGTTAAAGGTTTTAGTAGTAAATTAGATTGTTTATATTCTCTATTATTAAAAAATAAAAAAAAACTTGTCATTTTAGAAAAGAAAGAAAAAAAAAAAACTAAAATAAAAAGTTTATTTTTTAATTATAGTAATTTTTATGGTTATTATATACAAATAAAGAAACATGATATTAATTTAGTACCTGATTATTATATTAAATTAAAAACTTTAAAACATTCTGAGAGATATATAATATCTAGTTTAAAAATTTATGAAAATAAATTGATTAGTTTAAAAAAAAAAATTTATGTTTTAGAAAAAAGTATTTTTAATAATGTTATTGATGTTTTATTAAAAAATATTAATTGTTTAAAATTAATTTCTCATAATATATCTAAATTAGATGTATTAATGAGTTTTTTAGATACATCTTATGTTTTAAATTATAAAAAACCTGTTTTTACTTCTAGTAATATTTTAAAGATAGTAAATGGTAGACATCCTATAATAGAACGTAATATGATTAATGGTTTTATTTCTAATAATCTTTTTTTTAGTAAAAAAAAAAGATATTTAATTATTACTGGTCCTAATATGGGTGGTAAAAGTACTTATATGAGACAAATTGTTTTAATATGTATTATGGCTTATATTGGTTCTTATGTACCGGCAGATTCTTTAATAATTGGTCCTATAGATCAAATTTTAACTAGAATAGGTTTTTCTGATGATATTACAAATAATAAATCAACTTTTATGGTAGAAATGAGTGAAATTTCTTCTATAATTAATAATGCAACTTGTAATAGTTTAATTTTAATTGATGAAATGGGTAGAGGTACTTCTTATTTTGAAGGTTTGTCTTTAGCTTGGTCATGTTTATATTATATAATTAAGGTCATTAAAGCTATGTTATTATTTTCAACACATTTTTTTGAGTTGACTAATATTAGTAATTTTTTATGTAATGTAAGAAATGTTTATTTAGATTATCTTATTAAAGATAATGATTTAATATTATTATATAAAATAAAAAATGGTGTTTGTTATAAAAGCTTTAGTTTAAGTATTTTAAAGAAAATCGGTATTCCTAAATTAATTTTAAAAATTTTTTATAAAGAATTTAAAAAGAATGTTTTTAATTTTCAGGATAAAAATTTTTTAGTTAAAAATAATTTTTGTTTTAATAAAAAACATAATATTATATTTGATATAATATTACGTATTAATTTTAATAATTTATCTGTAGATAAATTAGTAAAAAAAATTGAAGTTTTAAAAAATATGTGTATTAATATGTAGTTTTTATGGTTTGGATATTATATGCGTCATTATGAAATTGTTTTTATGGTATATCCTAATAAAAGTATATATATAAAGGATATTATTAAACATTATTCTTTTATTATAAATAGTAATAATGGTAAAATACATAGATTGGAAGATTGAGGTTTAAGATATTTATCTTATTCTATTAAAAAATATTATAAAGCTCATTATATATTAATGAATGTGGAAATTAGTATTGATACTATGTATAAATTAAATAGTGATTTAAAATTAAATCTTAATATATTAAGATTTATTTTAATTAGAAAAAAAAAAGCAGTAGTTTCTGCTTCATTAATGAATATTAATAATAATAAATAATTATTTATTTTTTTAGGTTAAAATTTAATGTTTAAATTTAATCAGCGTAAGAAAAATTGTCCTTTTAAAAGGAAAAAAAAAAAATTAATTGATTATAAAAATATAGAATTATTGAAAAATTACATAACAGAATGTAATAAAATAATTCCTAGTAGAGTTACTGGTATTTCTATTAAGTATCAGAGATTAATATCTAAATCTATTAAACGTGCTAGATATTTAGCTTTATTAGCTTATACTGATGTACATAAATAATTTTTTTAGGTTTTTAGAATGATAAAAATAATTTTATTAAATAAAAATAAATTAGGTAATATAGGTAATATAGTTAATGTAAAATCTGGTTATGCTAGAAATTATTTGATTCCTTATGGAAAAGCAATTTATGCTTCTAAAAAAAATGTAATAAAATTTAATGAAAAGTTATCTTTAGCAAAAAAATTAGAAAAAGAAGAATTACATAAAATTAATGATTTATATAGGAAAATTATTTCTTTATCTCCTTTAATTATTAAATCTAGATGTAGTGGTAATGGTAAGTTATTTGGTTCTATAAATTCTGAAAATATATCAAAGATAATTTCTTCAAAGATTAATTTTAAAATTACTAAAAATTTTATTATTTTACCAGATGGTCCTTTGAAATATTTATCTAAATATAAAATAATTATTTCTTTATATAAAAGAAAAAGGTTTGATTTTTTTGTTGATGTTGTTTCTAATTAATTTTATTTGATTATTTTTTTTTAAAAAGTCTTGTTTTATATTTTTTTTCTTGTTATATTATGTTTATATGTTTTGTTTTTAGTTCTTTTAAAATAGATTATTTATATGAACACCTACAATTTTACATTATTTAAAAGAATTTAATTTTTAGTTTTTTAAAAATTAAATAAATTATAGTTGTTTTGTTTTGAAGAGTTTGATCATGGCTCAGATTGAACGCTAGCGGCAAGCTTAACACATGCAAGTCGAACGGCAACATAAATAGTTTACTATTTGATGGCGAGTGGCGTACGGGTGAGTAATATCTAGGAATCTGCCTAAAGAAAAGGGATAACTATCGGAAACTTTAGCTAATACCTTATAATGTTATTTAATATAATTAAAGGTGGGGGATCTTTTAAGACCTCATGTCTTTAGATGAGCCTAGACAAGATTAGCTAGTAGGTAAGGTAAAAGCTTACCTAGGCTATGATCTTTAGCTGGTCTGAGAGGATGATCAGCCACACTGGAACTGAGATACGGTCCAGACTCCTACGGGAGGCAGCAGTGGGGAATATTGCACAATGGGGGAAACCCTGATGCAGCTATGCCGCGTGTATGATGAAGGCCTTAGGGCTGTAAAATACTTTCGGTAAGGAAGAAGATATATAAATTAATAATTTATGTATTTGACGTTACTTACAAAAGAAGCATCGGCTAACTCCGTGCCAGCAGCCGCGGTAATACGGGGGATGCGAGTGTTAATCGGAATTACTGGGCGTAAAGAGCATGTAGGTGGTTTATTATGTCAAATTTGAAATCCCTGAGCTTAACTTAGGAATTATATTTGAAACTGATAAACTAGAGTATCGTAGAGGGAGATGGAATTCCAGGTGTAGCGGTGAAATGCGTAGATATCTGGAGGAATATCAGTGGCGAAGGCGGTCTTCTGGACGAATACTGACACTAAAGTGCGAAAGCATGGGGAGCAAACAGGATTAGATACCCTGGTAGTCCATGCCGTAAACGATGTCAATTTGAAGGTTGTAATTTATTATGGCTTTCGTAGCTAACGCGTTAAATTGACCGCCTGGGGAGTACGACCGCAAGGTTAAAACTCAAATGAATTGACGGGGGCCCGCACAAGCGGTGGAGCATGTGGTTTAATTCGATGCAACCCGAAGAACCTTACCTGGTCTTGACATCCAGCGAATTTTACAGAAATGTAGAAGTGCTTTCGAGAGCGCTGAGACAGGTGCTGCATGGCTGTCGTCAGCTCGTGTTGTGAAATGTATGGTTAAGTCCTATAACGAGCGCAACCCTTATTCTTTGTTGCCAACAGATAAAGCTGGGAACTCAAAGAAAACTGCCAATGATAAATTGGAGGAAGGTGGGGATGACGTCAAGTCATCATGGCCCTTACGACCAGGGCTACACACGTGCTACAATGGCGTATACAAAGAGAAGCAAACTTGTAAAAGTAAGCAAATCTCATAAAGTACGCCCTAATTCGAATTGAAATCTGCAACTCGATTTCATGAAGTCGGAATCGCTAGTAATCGTGAATCAGAATGTCACGGTGAATACGTTCCCGGGCCTTGTACACACCGCCCGTCACACCATGGGAGTGTGTTGCAAAAGAAGTAGATAACTTAACCTATCCTAATAAGATAGGAGGGTATTTACCACTTTGTGATTCATGACTGGGGTGAAGTCGTAACAAGGTAACCGTAGGGGAACCTGCGGTTGGATCACCTCCTTATTATAATGATAAATATTTGTAGGTGTTCATATAAATTGTTTATGTTTTCAATTAAGTCCTTTTCGTCTAGAGGCTTAGGACATCGCTCTTTCACGGCGACAACAGGGGTTCGAATCCCCTAGGGGACGTTTTCTTTTAAAATTGATTTATTATGAGACATTTTTAAGTTGTGAAGTTAAGTAATTAAGCGTATATGGTGGATGCCTTGGCAATCAGAGGCGATGAAGGACGTGCAAATCTGCGAAAAGTATCGATGAGCTGATATGAAGCGTTTAATCGGTAATTTCCGAATGGGTTAACCTAATATAGGTAATGCTATATTATTACTAATTGAATAAAATAAATTAGTAAAGCGAACCAAGAGAACTGAAACATCTAAGTATCTTGAGGAAAAGAAATCAATTGAGATTCCCTAAGTAGTGGCGAGCGAAATGGGATTAGCTTGGAATATTTATTAAATTTTTATATTAATAGAATAATTTGGAAAAATTAACAATATAAGGTGATAGTCCTGTATATAAAAATATAAATTTTTATTTATTCTTTTAAGTAGAACGAGACACGAGTAATCTTGTTTGAATATAGGGGGACCATCCTCTAAAGCTAAATACTACTGATTGACCGATAGTGAACTAGTACCGTGAGGGAAAGGTGAAAAGAACCCCGGTTAGGGGAGTGAAATAGAACCTGAAACCGTATACGTACAAACAGTAGGAGCATTGAAATTTAATGTGACTGCGTACCTTTTGTATAATGGGTCAGCGAGTTATATTTTATAGCAAGGTTAACTTTTAAAATAGGGAGCCGTAGGGAAACCGAGTCTAAATAATGGGCGTTAGTTATAGGATATAGACCCGAAACCCGGTGATCTAGCCATGAGCAGGTTGAAGATTAGGTAATACTGATTGGAGGACCGAACCGACTGATGTTGAAAAATCAGCGGATGACTTGTGGTTAGGGGTGAAAGGCCAATCAAACCGGGAGATAGCTGGTTCTCCCCGAAAACTATTTAGGTAGTGCCTTATGAATTAATCTATTGGGGTAGAGCACTGTTTCAGTTAGGGGATCTTACCGGTCTACCAATCTGATGCAAACTCCGAATACGATAGAATATTATCATAGGAGACACACATTGGGTGCTAAGATCCAATGTGGAAAGGGAAACAGCCCAGATCGCAAGCTAAGGTCCCTAAATTATAATTAAGTGGTAAACGATGTGAGAGGACTAAAACAGCTAGGATGTTGGCTTAGAAGCAGCCATCATTTAAAGAAAGCGTAATAGCTCACTAGTCGAGTTTTCTTGCGCGGAAGATGTAACGGGGCTAAATTATATACCGAAGCTGCGGCAATATATATATATATATATGTATGTATGTATTGGGTAGGGGAGCGTTCTGTAAGCTGTTGAAGATATATTGAGAAATATATTGGAGGTATCAGAAGTGCGAATGCTGACATGAGTAACGATAAAGTAGGTGAAAAACCTACTCGCCGAAAAACTAAGGTTTCCTGTCCAACGTTAATCGGGGCAGGGTAAGTCGATACCTAAGATGAGGCTGAAAAGCGTAATTGATGGATAACAGGTTAATATTCCTGTACTTGTGTTATTGCTATGGGGGACGGAGAAGGTTAGATTAGCTAAGAGTAGGATTTCTTAGTTTAAGTGTGTAGATAGATATTTAGGAAAAACCGAATATCGTTATATTGAGACATGATGACTAGACTTGAAAAAGTTTAAGTAATTAATACCATGCTTCCTAGAAAAGCCTCTAAGCTCTAGATAACATTAAATCGTACTATAAACCGACACAGGTGGTTAGGTAGAGTATACTAAGGCGCTTGAGAGAACTCGGGTAAAGGAACTAGGCAAAATAGTGCCGTAACTTCGGGAGAAGGCACACTAATATTAAGTGATAAAATTTTCTTTTTGAGCTGAAATTAGTCTAAGATAATAGCTGGCTGCAACTGTTTATTAAAAACACAGCACTGTGCAAACACGAAAGTGGAAGTATACGGTGTGATGCCTGCCCGGTGCCGGAAGGTTAATAAAGAAAGTTAGAAGTAAAATTTGAAGCTTTTGATTGAAGCCCCGGTGAACGGCGGCCGTAACTATAACGGTCCTAAGGTAGCGAAATTCCTTGTCGGGTAAGTTCCGACCTGCACGAATGGCATAATGATGGCCAGACTGTCTCTACCCGAGACTCAGTGAAATTGAAATTGCTGTGAAGATGCAGTGTACCTGCGGCAAGACGGAAAGACCCCGTGAACCTTTACTATAGCTTGATATTGAATATTGAGTATTAATGTGTAGGATAAGTGGGAGATATTGAAGCAAGAACGCTAGTTTTTGTGGAATCGTCCTTGAAATACCACTCTTTAATGTTTATTATTCTAACTTAATTCCGTTATCCGGAATAAGGACAATGTCTGGTGGGTAGTTTGACTGGGGCGGTCTCCTCCTAAAAAGTAACGGAGGAGTACAAAGGTCAGCTAATTACGATCGGAAATCGTAATTTTAGTGCAAAGGCATAAGCTGGCTTAACTGTGAGCGTGACGGCGCGAACAGATGCGAAAGCAGGTCTTAGTGATCCGGTGGTTCTGTGTGGAAAGGCCATCGCTCAACGGATAAAAGGTACTCCGGGGATAACAGGCTGATATCGCCCAAGAGTTCATATCGACGGCGGTGTTTGGCACCTCGATGTCGGCTCATCACATCCTGGGGCTGTAGTCGGTCCCAAGGGTATGGCTGTTCGCCATTTAAAGTGGTACGCGAGCTGGGTTTAGAACGTCGTGAGACAGTTCGGTCCCTATCTGCCGTAGGCGTTGGAAACTTGAAGGGATCTGCTCCTAGTACGAGAGGACCGGAGTGGGTGTACCTATGGTGTTCAGGTTGTTATGCCAATAGCATTGCCTGGTAGCTAAGTACAGAAAAGATAAGCACTGAAAGCATATAAGTGCGAAACTTACCCTAAGATTAGGTTTCCCAGAAAAATTATTTTTTCCTAAAGGGTCGTTATAGACTATGACGTTGATAGGTTAGGTGTGTAAGCATAGTGATATGTTGAGCTAACTAATACTAATAACCCGTGAGGCTTAACTTCACAACTTAAAAATGTTTTAATAGTTTTTTCTGGTGAAAATAGCATAATAGTACCACCTGAATCCATTCCGAACTCAGTAGTGAAATGTTATAGCGCTGATGGTAGTATAGGGTTTTTCTTATGTGAGAGTAAGACATTACCAGAAATTTTAGGTGCGGTAGTTCAGTTGGTTAGAATACCAGCCTGTCACGCTGGGGGTCACGGGTTCGAGTCCCGTTCGTACCGTAAAAATTTAATATTTGATTTATTTATATATATGATTTTTAGTAGTGAAAAAAATTTAATTTGAATAGATTTGGAAATGACAGGTTTAAATCCTGATGTAGATAGAATTATAGAGATTGCTACTTTAGTTACAGATAGTAATTTAAATATACTTTCTGTAGGTCCGAATATTGTTATATTTCAAAAAAAAGAAATTTTAGATCAGATGAATGAATGAAATGTAAATATTCATACTTCAACTGGTTTACTTAATAAAGTTAAATCTAGTTTAATTAATGAATCAGATGCAGAATTTTTTACGATTAGTTTTTTAAAAAAATGAGTTCCTAAAGGAATTTCACCTATTTGCGGTAGTACAGTAGCTCAAGATAGAAGATTTTTATTTAGATATATGCCAAATTTGGAATCTTATTTTAATTATAGATATGTAGATGTTAGTACTTTAAAAGAATTGATAATAAGATGATTTCCAAAATTTAAAATAAATTTAAATAAAAAAAAAAGACATACTGCTTTGTCTGATATTAAATATTCTGTTAATGAATTAGTTTATTATCGTAAATATTTTTTTAATAATAATTTTTGCGGAAATAGCTCAGTAGGTAGAGTGTAACCTTGCCAAGGTTAAGGTCGCGAGTTCGAATCTCGTTTTCCGCTTTTTAGAAAATTTCTATTATGAAAAAATTTTTTTTTATTAAAGATATTAAAGATATAATTTTATTGACTAATAAATTATGTGTTTTAATTAGTAAACCTGTTTATTTTTATATTTGTGGCGAAATAGGAGTAGGTAAATCTTTATTTTGTCGTTTATTAATTAAAAATTTAGGTTATTATGGTTTAGTTAATAGTCCAAGTTATAACTTAATAAATGAATATAAATGTAAAAATTATTTAGTTTATCATTTTGATTTATATCGTATTTTATCTTCAAAAGAATTATTTGATATTGATATATATAGTTATTTTGATAGAACTAATATATGTTTAGTTGAATGAGCTGATAAATTTTTAAATTTATTACCTTGTTTTGATTTGTGTTTTTATTTTTATTTTGTTAATAAATATCATCGTGTTTTATGTATTAAATCTTTATCTAGTTTAGGTAAAAGTATTTTAAATAAAATATTTTCATGTATTATTTTTTAATTTTTCTATTTATCTTTTGAAAAAATTTATTTTTAGATTTTTTTGTTTTTAGTAAAAATAATTTATCTTTAAATAAAAGAAATACTTTATTTAATAAATTTTTTTTTTTAGATAATAGTTTTAATAATAAAAAAAAATGTAAATTTAATATTGTTATAGATCCTGGTCATGGTGGTTATGATCCTGGTGCAATAGGTTTTTATGGATCTAAAGAAAAAGATATTAATTTATTAATATCTAAAAAATTATATAAATTTTTGAATTTAGATAAAAAATTTAATGTTTTTTTAGTAAGAAGTAAAGATAGTTATATTTCTTTAAGAGATCGTTTACGTATAGCTCGTGATAAAGATGCAAATTTATTTTTATCTATACATGTTAATTCTATTGATAATAATAAACATATTAAAGGAGCTTCTTTTTGGTTGTTTTCTATGTTAAATAAATATAAGTATATGAATATGGAAAAAAAAAGAGAGTTTTTTTTAAATGGAAAATTAAATTATTTATTATTAAATTTAAATAAAAGAATGAGTCAATTAAATTTCTATTTAGCTTCAGAAATAATTAATCAATTTCGGAATATTATTATATTACATAAAAATTATTTACAGTATGCTGATTTATTTATTTTATCTTTATTTTATATTCCTTCTATATTAATAGAAGTTGGTTATATTAGTAACCCTATAGAAGAAATGAAGTTAATTAATGAATTTTATCAATATAAATTAGCAAAATATATTTATTTAGGTATAAATAATTTTATTAATAAAATTTGTATGTTGAAATATAAATATAATGATTATTAAACTTTTGCCTGAAGATACTATTAGAAAAATTTCTACTGGAGAATTGATTAATAATATTTCTGATGTTATAAAAGAATTATTAGAAAATAGTTTAGATGCAAATTCTTTAAATATTAAAATTGAAGTTTTAAATAATGGTTTAGATTTAATTAAAATTACAGATGATGGTTTTGGTATTAAAAAAAAAGATTTGTTTTTGTCTATTAAAAGACATTCTACTAGTAAAATATTTTTTTATAATGATTTATTGAAACTTAATAGTTTTGGATTTAGAGGAGAATCTTTATCTTGTATAAGTTCTATATCTGATTTTAGTATTTCTTCTAAATTTAAAGAAAGTAATAGTAATTATGGTTGATTATTATTTAATAATAAACGTAAATGATTTTCTTATAATATAAAACCTATTTCTCATAATTATGGAACTACAGTAATTGTAAAAAATATATTTTTAAATAATATAAATAAAAGAAAAGAATTATATATTTTAAATAAAAATGAGTGATTTTTTATTAAAAAAATAATTATTAGTTTTGTTTTATCAAATTATAAAATAAATTTTTTTATTTATAAAGATAATTTGTTATATAAAAATTATATAAAGAAATTTAAAGATACTAAATCTAGTATATTAGATCGTATTATATCTGTATATGGTGAAAAGATAGTTAAAAATTATCAATATTTATTTATAAAAGATAAATATATTTCTTTAAAAGGATATTTGTTTGTAAATAATAAATTTAAAAATATTAGGTTTGTTTTTTTAAATAGTAGAATTATTTCTAGTAAAAATTTATTATATTCAATATTAAATAATTTTTTTTTTAGTTTTTATGGTAAAAATATTTTGTTTTCTTATATATTATTTTTAAAAATTAAAAGTAAATATATTAATATAAATTTATGTCCAGATAAAAGTAAAATTTCTTTTATAAATTCTTCTTTAATTTTTAGTACTTTATATAGGAAGTTATTTATTTTTTTTAAAAAAAAAAAAATGGTAAAAAATAGATGTATTTTTTTAGGTAAAAAAAGTTGTAAAAATATTTCTTTTTTGGATGATTATTTAAATTATTTTTTAGTAAATTTTGGTAATATTGTTAATATTTTAAATCAACGTTTTATTTGTTCTATTTTAAGTAATAAAGGTTTGTTAATTATTTCAGATTTATTGTTTATTTTTTATTATATGAATATTTTAATATTTAAAAAAAAATATTTTTTTTTAATTAAAATTAAAAAAATAAATAAATTAAAAATATTTTTATCTAGGAAATATTTTTTAAATAGAAAAAAAATATTTTTTATTTTAAATAGTTTAGGTATAAATATATCTTATAAAAATAATTGTTTTTTAATAACTAGTATACCTGTTGAATTTATTAATTTAAATTTAAAAAAGTTTTTTTTATCTTTTTTATTTTTTTTAAAAAAAGTAGAAACAAATAAATTTTTACTTGAATTAACAATTTATTGATTATCTAATTATATGATTATTAATAATGTATGAAATCAATTAAATTCTATAAAATTAATATGTAAATTTCATAATTATTATTTAAATTTTAAATATAAATTTAAAAAGAAAATATTTTATTTTTTAAATTTTAGTAATTTGTTTTTATATTCTAGTGATAATATATGATTATAAAAAATAATATTCCAAAAATTTTTTGTATATTAGGACCTACTGGTATTGGAAAAAGTTATATAGCTATGGAATTATGTAAAATTTTACCAATAGAAATTATTAGTGTAGATTCAGGATTAATTTATAGAGATTTAAATATAGGTACTGCTAAACCAAATAATTTAGAGTTAAAATGTTTTCCTCATAGGTTAGTTAATATTATTAATCCTAATGAATGTTATTCAGTAAAAAATTTTTTTATAGATTTAATTTATGAGTTAAATGATATTATTTATGTTAAAAAAAAAATACCATTATTAGTTGGTGGTACTATGATGTATTATCATGTTTTATTTAATGGTCTATATTTATTACCTAAATCTAATAATAGTGTACGTTATTATATAAATAGTTTGTTTGATAAATTTGGTAATAATTATGTATATAATATTTTAAAAAAAATTGATTTTGATTCATGTAAAAGTATTCATTTAAATGATAAGTATAGAATTATGCGTAATTTAGAAGTTTTTTATATTACTAAAAAAAATGTTTCTTATTTTAAAAATATTAATAAATTACATTTAGATTTTAATATATTTAAAATTATTATTTTACCTGAAAGTAAGAATAAATTATTTGAAATGGTTATAAATAGATTTTATAAGATGTTATCTATTGGTTTTGAAGATGAGGTTTTAGGTTTATATAATAGAAATGATTTAGATATTAATAAAACTTCAATTAAATGTATTGGTTATAGACAGATGTGACTATATCTTGATAGTAAGATATCTTACTTTGATATGATTAGAGAAACTATTAATAGTACTATTATATTAATTAAAAAACAGTTAACTTGATTAAAGAAATGATCTAATAGTTTTACAATTATTTATAATAATAATTATAGTAAAGAAATTATAAAAATTTTTAATTTTATTGTTGAATTAATTAATTAAAGGTGATTATTTGTTAAATAAAAATAAAATATTGGCTATTTTTATATATTTTAATAGAAAAAATATAATTGAAAAAAAAGAGTTTAAAAAATTAGTTATTTCTGCTGGTTTTAATATAGGTAAATTTTTAGATATTAATATAAGATGTCCAAATAAAAAGTATTTTTTTGGTTTAGGCAAATTGAGAGAAATTATTTTATTAATTAATAAGTTTTTTTTTAGTAAAATATTAATTAATTTAATATTGAAGAGTACTCAAGAATATAATTTAAAAAGATTATTAAAATGTTCTATTTTAAATAGAACATCTATTATATTAAGTATATTTAAAAAAAGAGCTATTAATAATTATTCTAAACTTCAGGTAGAATTAGCTTATTTAAATTATTTAAGTACTAGATTAGTTAGAAGATGAAAACATCTTGAACGTCAAAAAGGTGGAATAAAATATATATCTGGTCCTGGTGAAAAACAAATTGAAATAGATAGAAGAATAATTAAAAAAAAAATTAATTTTATTAATAATAGTATTAAAAAAATATCTGGGCAAAAAAATCAAAATATTAAATTTCGTAATAAATATAATATTCCAGTTATTTCTTTAGTTGGATATACAAATTCAGGTAAATCTACTTTATTTAATTTATTAACTAATTCTAGTTTTAATATTAAAAGGGGTTATTTTTCTACTTTAGATACTTATATTAGAAGAATTAGAAAATTTAAATTTTGTAGTAATGTTTTATTATCTGATACTATTGGTTTTATACGTAATTTACCTAATAGTATAAAATCTGCTTTTCAAAGTACTTTAAGTGAAATTTCTTATTCTCAATTAATTTTACATATTGTAGATGCTTCTAATTTATATTTTTTAGATTATATTAATGTAGTTAATTCTATATTAGATAACATTAATATTTATAATATACCTGTAATACAAGTAATGAATAAAATAGATAAGTTAAATAATTTTAATATTAAAATAGATATTAATAATTTAAATTTACCTATAAGAATATGAATTTCAGCTAAAAAAAAAATTGGAATTGATATAATATATGATGTAATTAATTTATATTTATTTTCTAGTAAAATAAAAGTAACTTTGTGTGTACCTTTAAAAATATCTATTTTTTTAAGAAATGTTTTTTACAGTAAAAATATTGTTTTAAAAGAATGAAGTAATGATGGTAAAATGTATTATTTTAATCTTTTAGTTGATAAATTTATATTTTCATCTATTTTAAAAAGGTATTCTTTTTTAAAAAAATATTTAAAATAAATAAATTTTTATGAAAAAAAAATATAAATATTTTTATGGTTTAAGAACTATTAAAAATTTAATTAAATTTAAATTTAATTATATAAAAAAAATATTTTTAATTAATAAAAATAATAAAAACTTTACTGAAATTATTAAATTAATAAATTTTAAAAATATTTTTTATAAGAAAGTAAATATTAATTTTTTTAAAAATTTTAATTCTTTAAATCATCAAGGTATAATTGCATTAGTTAAAAAAAAAAAAATGTTTAATAATAGTATTGATGATCTTATTGAATTAATTAACAGTAAGAAAAAACATTTTTTTTTAATTTTAGATAGAATTAGTAATCCAAATAATTTAGGTTCATGTATACGTACTGCTGTAGCTGCTAATATAGATGCAATTATTATAACTAATTATAATTCAGTTTCTTTAGAAAATAATATAGTTCATAAAGTATCTATGGGGGCTATATATAAAATATTTATTATTTCAGTTAATAATATTAATAAAATAATTAATTTATTAAAAAAAAAAAGTTTTTTATTGTTATGTACTGATTTAAATTCTAAAAATTCTGTTTATAAATTTAATTTTTGTTGCTATAATTCTATAGCTTTAATATTAGGTTCCGAAAAAAAAGGAGTAAAAAAAAAAATAAAGGAAAAATGTAATTTTTTATTTAAAATACCAATTAAAAATGTAAATTCTTTAAATGTTTCTGTTTCTAATGGAATTATAATTTTTGAAATTTTAAGACAACTTTTAAAATTATAATTTTTCGCCTGGAATAAATAAATTAGGTTTCGAATTTATTAATTCTGATATTTTTATTTTTTTATGATTATTTAATTGTATTTTTTTAATTTTTAAAATATAAGATTTTTTAGTAAATATTTCTAAACCTTTTTTATTATATTTTAATACTTCACCTGGTGTAAATTTTCTTTTTGTTTTTTTTATTTTGATAGATCATATAAATATTATATATTTTTTATGATAAAAAAAAGTTTTAGGTCATTTATTAAATGCTTTAATTTTTCTTTCTATATAATAAGCTGTATCTTTATTTCAATTTATTAAACCGTCTATTTTTTTAATTTTTTTTGCAAAAGTTATATATTTTTTATTTTGTTTAATTTTTTTATAATTTTTATTTTTTATATATTTTAAAACTTTTGGTGTATATTTAGCACCTATTTTTTTTAATTTTTTGTATAATTTTTGATATGTATATTTTTTTTTAATAATACATTTTTTTTGATATATTATTTTACCTGAATCAATAAATTGATTTATTTTAATAAATGTTATTCCGGAATATTTATCTCCATATAAAATACTATGTTGTATAGGTGAAGATCCTCTTCATCTTGGTAATAAAGATGCATGCATATTTATGCATCCATATTTAGGTATATTAATAATTTTTTTAGGTAGAATAAAACCATATGCTATTATTAAAATTAAATTAATTTTCAATATTTTAATTTTTTTGTGTAGTTTTTTTAATTCTTCAATTGTTTTTGGTTCAAAAATATTTAGATTATTTTTTAAAGCTATTTTTTTTACTGGATTTATTTTTTTATTTTTTTTTGTAATTACTCCAAGTATTTTATGTTTAGTATTTCTAATAATATTTTTTAATTGAAATGCGGAAAATTCTGGAGTTCCAAAAAATAATATTTTAAATTTTTTTGTCATTGTTTTTATATATAATCTATAAATAGTTTTCCTTTTGTATGATCTATTTCATGTTGTATACAAACTGATAATAATCCTTTTGATTTAAATTTTATTATTTTACCTTTAATATTTTTAGCTTTTACATATATTTTATTATGTCTTTTAATATAATAAAAAAAATTAGGTATTGATAAACATCCTTCTTGTGTTATTATAGAACCACTTTTTTTAATTATTTTGGGATTTATCAATATTTTTTTTTTTTTTTTAAAATCAACTATAATAATAGATTTATTAATATTTATTTGTATAGCTGCTAAACCTATACCATTAAAATGGTACATAGTATCGAACATATTTTTAATTATGTTTTTTAGTTTGTAATCAAATATTTTAATTTTTTCTGATTTTTTACGTAGTTTTTTATTTGGATATATTATTATTTTAGAAATTGACATTTTTAAATAAATATTATGTGTATACCCAAGGCGGGATTTGAACCCGCAAGATTATTATATAATCGAGGGATTTTAAGTCCCTTGTGTCTACCAATTTCACCACTCGGGTATTTATTTTTTTTAAAAAAAGCGTGTCCCGGAATTGAACCGGGATTTATGGATTTGCAATCCATTACATTACCTTTCTGTCAACACGCTAAATTATATCTATATTATATAACATAATTTATATAAAAAGTTTTTTTTTATTTATTATTTAAAATTAAAATTTTAAATATTTGTATTGTTGGTATAAATTATTAAAATGTAGTAATATAATAAAAGTTTGTATAAGTTTTATATTAAATTTATGTGTTTAATTTATTTTTATTTTTTTTATTTAAAAATTAAATTTTTATTTTTAAAATATTATATATATTTAGGTAAATAAATGTCTACTATTAATCAATTGGTACGTAAATCTAGGGTACGTAAAATATTTAAAAATAATGTACCTGCTTTAAATGGTTGCCCTCAAAAAAGAGGAGTATGTATAAAAGTATATACTACAACTCCTAAAAAGCCTAATTCTGCTTTAAGAAAAGTATGTAGAGTTCGTTTAACAAATAATTTAGAAGTTACAGCTTATATTCCTGGTGAAGGACATAATTTACAAGAACATTCTGTAGTTTTAATTCGTGGTGGTAGAGTAAAAGATTTACCTGGAGTTCGTTATCATGTAATTAGAGGTACTTTAGATTGTTCTGGTGTAAAGGATAGAAAAAGATCTCGTTCTAAATATGGTGTTAAAAGATAAATTAATTAATTTTATAGAGGATTTATATGTCACGTCGTAAAATTATAGGTAGTCGTAATATACTTCCAGATTATATATATAATTCTGAATTAGTAACAAAATTTATTAATTTACTTATGTTTGATGGTAAAAAATCTGTTGCTGAAAATATTTTATATACTTCTTTATGTATATTAAAAAAAAAAATAAATAAACATAAATTAGATTTATTAGAGTTAGCTATTAATAATGTAAAACCTATTGTAGAAGTTAAATCACGTAGAGTAGGTGGAACAACATATCAAATTCCTATAGAAGTAAGACCTAAAAGAGGTAATACTTTAGCTATACGTTGAATTATATTATCAGCTAGAAAAAAATCTGGAAAAAAAATGTTTTTAAAATTAGCTGATGAATTATTAGATGCTATTAATAAAAAAGGTTCTGCTATTAAAAAACGTGATGAAACACATCGTATAGCTGAATCTAATAAAGCTTTTGCTCATTATCGGTGGTAATTAATTTTTTTAGGTAAATAATATGTCTCGTTTAACATCTATATCTTGTTATAGAAATATTGGTATCAGTGCTCATATAGATGCTGGTAAAACTACTGTTACAGAACGTATTTTGTTTTATACAGGAGTAAATTATAAATTAGGTGAAGTACATGATGGAACAGCTACTATGGATTGAATGGAACAGGAACAAGAAAGAGGTATTACAATAACTTCTGCAGCTACTACAGCTTTTTGATCTGGAATGTTTAATCAATATTCTTCACATAGAATTAATATTATAGATACTCCTGGACATGTTGATTTTACTATTGAAGTTGAACGTTCTATGAGAATTTTAGATGGTGCTGTTATGGTTTATTGTGCTGTTGGTGGTGTACAGCCTCAGTCTGAAACAGTTTGAAGACAAGTTAATAAATATAATGTTCCTCGTATTGCATTTATAAATAAAATGGATCGTGTAGGGGCAAATTTTTTTAATGTTATAGAACAATTAAGTAAAAAATTTAAAATAAAAGTTATACCTTTACAAATTCCTATAAATATAAAAGATCAATTTTGTGGTGTTGTTGATTTAATTACTTTAAAATCTATTATATGAAATGATAATGATGATGGTGCAACTTATAAAGTAAATGATGTATTAGATAAAAATATATATGAAAATGTTATATTTTGGCGTCAGAAAATTATTGAATTTGTTGCAGATACATCTGATGATTTAATGTCTAGATATTTAAATGGTATAAGTTATTCTAATGTAGAAATAAAATCTGTTTTAAGAAATCAAGTTTTGAAAAATAATGTTTTATTGGTAACTTGTGGTACAGCTTTAAAAAATAAAGGTATTCAGTGTTTATTAGATTCTATTATAGATTATTTACCTTCTCCTAAGGATTTAAATGTAGTAAATGGATTAAATATTTATGATAAAACTAACTTAAATCGTATTGTAAGTGATAATGAATTTTTTTCATCTTTAGCTTTTAAAGTTAGTAATGATCCTTATGTAGGTAATTTAACTTTTTTGCGTGTTTATTCTGGTTGTGTTAAATCTGGTGATATTGTTTTAAATTCTTCTAAAAATAAACGTGAACGTATTGGTCGTATAGTGCAAATGCATGCTAATAAAAAAGAAGAAATTAAAGAAGTTTATGCTGGAGATATAGCAGCTGCAATAGGTTTAAAAAGTGTTACTACTGGTGATACACTATGTGATATTAATAATCCTATTATTTTAGAAAAAATAGATTTTCCTAATCCAGTTATTTCGATAGCATTAGAACCTAAAACTAAGAATGATCAGGAAAAAATGGGTTTGGCTTTATCTAGATTATCTAAAGAAGATCCTTCTTTTAAATATTGATATGATAATGAATCTAATCAAACTATTATAGCTGGTATGGGAGAATTACATTTAGAAATTATTGTAGATAGGATGAGAAGAGAATTTAATATTTTTTGTAATATAGGTAAACCAGAAGTTTCTTATAGAGAAACTATTTTAAGTAATTCTTTAGGTATAGAAGGAAAATATATCAAACAAACTGGTGGTAGAGGTCAATATGGTCATGTAGTTATAGATTTATTTCCTTTATTATCTTCTGAATATTCTGTTGCTAATAATGGATATTTATTTGTTAATGATATTAAAGGAGGTGTAATACCTAATGAATATATTTCTGCTATTGATAAAGGTATTAAAGAACAATTAAAATCTGGTCCTTTAGCTGGTTATCCTGTTATAAATATTAAAGTAAGACTTTTTTTTGGTTCTTATCATGATGTTGATTCTTCTGAAATAGCATTTAAAATGGCTGCTTCTATAGCTTTTAAAAAAGCTTTTTTAAGTTCTAAACCTGTTTTGTTAGAACCGGTTATGAAAGTTGAAGTTGAAACTCCTGATGAATATATGGGTGATGTTATTGGTGATTTAAATCGTCGTAGAGGTATTATAGATGAAATTTGTGATATTACTTGTGGTAAATTAATAAAATCTTATGTTCCTTTATCTGAAATGTTTGGTTATGCTACAGATTTAAGATCTCAAACTCAAGGTAGAGCTTTATATACTATGGAATTTAATAAATATGTAGTAACTCCTGAATATATTTGTAAAAAAATAGTGTATTCAAATGTAAAAAAAAGTAAGTAAAAAATTTAAATTATTTAATTTTGGAATAAAATTTATGTCAAAGGAAAAGTTTGAACGTTCTAAAATTCATGTAAATGTTGGTACGATTGGTCATGTCGATCATGGAAAAACTACTTTAACTTCTGCTATTACTACTGTGTTAGCTGAAAAATATGGTGGTAAACCTTGTGCTTTTGAACAAATAGATAATGCACCTGAAGAAAAAGCAAGAGGTATAACTATTAATACTTCTCATGTAGAGTATGATACTAGTAGAAGACATTATGCTCATGTAGATTGTCCAGGACATGCGGATTATATTAAAAATATGATTACTGGTGCTGCTCAAATGGATGGTTCTATTTTAGTTGTTGCTGCAACTGATGGACCTATGCCTCAAACTAGAGAACATATTTTATTAGCTCGTCAAGTTGGTGTTCCTTATATAGTAGTTTATTTAAATAAATGTGATATGGTTGATGATGAAGAGTTATTAGAGTTAGTAGAAATGGAAATTAAAGATATATTAACTCAATATAATTTTCCTGGTAATGATACTCCTATTATAAGAGGATCAGCATTAAAAGCTTTAGAAGGTGATTCTAAATGAAAAGATAGTATTTTAAAATTAGCTGATTCTTTAGATAATTATATACCTGATCCTAAAAGAAATATTGATCAACCTTTTTTATTACCTATAGAAGATATTTTTTCTATTTCTGGTAGAGGTACTGTAGTTACAGGTAGAATAGATCAAGGTTTAATAAAAATTGGGGATGAAGTAGAAATAGTAGGTATTAAAGATACTCAGAAATCTATATGTACTGGTATTGAAATGTTTCGTAAATTACTTGATGAAGGTAGAGCTGGTGAAAATGTTGGTATTTTATTAAGAGGTATTAAAAGAGAAGATATTGAAAGAGGTCAGGTATTAGCTAAACCTAATAGTATAAATCCACATACTTATTTTGAATCTGAAGTTTATGTTTTATCTAAAGAAGAAGGTGGTAGACATACTCCTTTTTTAAATGGTTATCGTCCTCAGTTTTATTTTCGTACTACTGATGTTACTGGTACAATTGAGTTACCTAAAGGTATAGAGATGGTAATACCTGGAGATAATGTTAAAATTTCTGTAAAATTATTTAGTCCTATAGCTATGGATGAAGGTTTAAGATTTGCTATTAGAGAAGGTGGTCGTACAGTAGGGGCTGGTATAGTTAGTAAAATTTTTTCTTAATTTTTGTTCAGTAGGTTATAAAATGATAAATCAAAGAATTAGAATTAAATTAAAAGCTTTTGATCATCGTTTAATAGATATATCTACTTTAGAAATTGTAGAAACTGCTAAAAGAACTGGTGCTCAGGTTAGAGGACCAATTCCTTTACCTACTTCTATTGAACGTTTTACAATTTTAGTTTCTCCTCATGTCGATAAAGATGCAAGAGATCAATATGAAATTAGAACTCATAAACGTTTAATAGATATTGTTAAACCTACTGAGAGGACTGTAGATGCTCTTATGAAATTAAATTTAGCTTCTGGAGTTGATGTTCAAATAAGTTTGGGTTAGTTATTTATGATTGTATTAATTGGTAGTAAAATTGGTATGACAAAAGTATTTGATGTTTATGGTTTGTCTTTTGCAGTTACTTTAATAGAAATTAAAGATAACATTATTACTTATATTAAAAAAAGAGATAATAAATATATTACTCAAGTAACAACTGGTTTTATAAATATTAAAAAATTAAATAAACCACAATTAGGATTTTATAAAAAAATAAATGTTGATCCAGGTATAGGTTTATGGGAAATACCTTATTTAAAAAAAAGACATTTATATATTGGTCAATCTTTAAAAGTTAGTTTATTTAATAAAGTTAAAAAAGTTGATGTTATTGGAATATCTAAAGGAAAAGGTTTTTCTGGTACTATAAAAAGATGAAATTTTCGTTCTCAAGATAAAAGCCATGGTAATTCTTTATCACATAGAGTGCCGGGTTCAATTGGTCAAAATCAAACTCCTGGAAAAGTATTTAAGGGAAAAAAAATGTGTGGTCATTTAGGTAGTAGTAGAAATACAATACAAAATTTGAAAATATATAAAATATATGATGATAAAAATATTTTGTTAATCCGTGGTTCTGTTCCTGGTTATAATGGTAGTAGATTAATTATAAGATCATCTATTAAAGGGTAATATAATTTATATGATTAGTATTTTGTTAAAAAATTCTAAAAAAAATATATGTTTATCTGATAGTATTTTTAAAGTTAATTTTAATATGAGTTTATTACATCAAGTTATTACTTTATGTAGAAATAATTTTCGTAAAGGTAATGTTTCTCAGAAATCTAGATCTGATGTTTCTGGTTCTAATAAAAAACCGTGAAGACAAAAAGGTACTGGTAGAGCAAGAGCTGGTTCTTTAAAAAGTCCTATATGACGTTCTGGTGGTGTTACTTTTGCTAAAAAACCTAAAAAATATTTTTTTAAAGTTAATAAAAAAGTTTATAAAAAGGCTTTTAAAATTATTTTATCTAAATTATATTCTGAATCTAGATTGAATATTTTAAGTGATTTAAAGGTTTCTTTACCTAAAACTAAATTATTTTTAAAAGAAATTAAATTTTTAAATTTTGATAAATTATTAATTATTGTTTCTAAATTAAATAGAAATTTAATTTTATCTTCGCGTAATTTATATAATGTAAAAATTTGTGATGTTAATAACATTAATATTGTTGATCTTATAAATTTTAAAAATATTGTTTTTACTGTTTCTTCTATTAAATTTTTAGAGGGTAAATTAAATTAATGAATTTTAAATTAATTAGTTTTAATATTTTTAAAAAACCTTATTTTTCTGAAAAATCTAGTTTTTATTTAAAAAAAAATAGAACTTTAGTTTTTAGAATTAATAAAAATTTTAATAAAATAGAAATATTATTAGCTATTGAAAAAATATTTAAATTAAAGGTTAAAAAAATTAGAACTTTATGAGTAAAAAGTAAAAAAAAAATTAAAAAAAATGGTCTTGTAAATTTTACAAAAAAGTGGAAAAAAGTTTATGTTATTTTAGAAAAGGATCAGAATTTAGAAATAAATAATTTATTAAAATAATTTATAGGTTTATTTATGATAGTTGTAAAATATAATCCTACTTCTCCAGGGCGTAGACATAGAGTTAAAATATTAAATTCTTTTTTATATAAAGGTAAACCTTATTCATCTTTATTAATGAAAAAGAAAAAAAGTGGTGGACGTAATAATTTAGGTAGAATAACTGTAAGACATATTGGAGGGGGTTGTAAACGAAAATATCGTGTAATAGATTTTAAGAGAAATAAAGATAATATTTCTGCTGTTGTTGAAAGGATAGAATATGATCCTAATAGATCTTCTTATATAGCATTAATTTTATATAGAGATGGTGTAAGAAAATATATTATTTATCCTAAAAATTTAAATATTGGTGATAAAATAATATCTGGTTTAAATGTATCTATAAAATTAGGTAATTGTTTACCTTTAACTAATATACCTATAGGTTCTGTTATTCATAATGTAGAGTTAATTCCTGGTAAAGGTGGTCAAATTTCTAGATCTGCTGGATCTTATTGTCAATTATTAGTACGTGAAAATAAATATGTTATATTACGTTTACGTTCTGGTGAATTACGTAAGATTAGTATTTTTTGTAGAGCTACATTAGGTGAAGTTGGTAATTCTGAACATATGTTACGTATGTTAGGAAAAGCGGGTGTTTCTCGTTTATTAGGTATTAGACCTACAGTTCGTGGTACTGCTATGAATCCTGTTGATCATCCACATGGTGGAGGTGAAGGTCGTAATTTTGGTAAGCATCCTGTAACTCCTTGAGGATTTAAAACAAAAGGTAAAAAGACTCGTTTAAATAAACGTACAGATAAATATATTGTTCAATATCGTAAAAAATAATTTAGGTAATTAAAATGTCTCGTTCTTTTAAAAAAGGTCCATTTATTGATATTCATTTGTTTAATAAAGTTGAAAGAGTAGTTAAATTAAAGGATAGAAAACCTATTCGTACATGATCTAGAAGATCTACTATATTACCTAATATGATTGGTTTAACTATTTTAGTACATAATGGTAAACAACATATTCCAGTTTATATTACCGAAGATATGGTTGGACATAAATTAGGTGAATTTTCTCCTACTAGAACTTATAGAGGTCATTTATCTTCTGATAAAAAAATTAAAAAAGACTAATTTTGAGGTATTATAATGGAAGTTTTAGCTAGATATCGTTATGCAAAATCATCTTCTCAAAAATTAAGATTAATAGCTAATTTAGTAAGAGGTAAAAATGTTAATTTTGCTTTAAATATGTTAAATTTTACTAATAAAAAAGCGGCTTTTTTAATTAGTAAAGTACTAAAATCTGCATTATATAATGCTTTACATAATAATAGTAATATTGATAGAAATAGTTTAGTAATTTCAAAAATTTATATTGATCAAGCAACTTTGATTAAACGTGTTATGCCTAGAGCTAAAGGTAGAGTAAATTATATTTTTAAACGTACTAGTCATATTACTGTGTTTATTTCTGATGTATAATATTATCTTATTGGTGTGTATATTATGGGACAAAAAGTTAATCCTAATGTAATTCGTTTAGGAATTACAAAAATGTGAAATTCTGCTTGGTTTGCTAATAAAAAGGATTTTGCAAAAAATTTGGAAAGTGATTTTATTGTTAGAAAATTTTTGTATAAAAAATTATCTAAAGCATTAATTTCTAAAATATTGATTGAAAGACCTGCTAAAAAAAGTATTCGTATAACTATTTATACAGCTCGCCCTGGTATAGTAATTGGTAAAAAAGGAGAGGATATAGAAAAATTAAAAAAAAAAATTTCTTATATTACTGGTGTTACTTCTCAAATTAATATTTCTGAAATTCGTAAACCAGAATTGGATGCTAAATTAGTAGCAGATAATATATCTTCTCAATTAGAAAGGAGAATAATGTTTAGAAGAATAATGAAGAGAGTTATTAATAATGCTATTCGTTTTGGTGCAAAAGGTATTAAATTAGAGATTAGTGGTAGATTAGGTGGAGCTGAAATTGCTAGAAGAGAATGATATCGTGAAGGTCGTGTACCATTACATACTTTAAGAGCAGATATAGATTATAGTTTTTCAAAAGCTTTTACTAATTATGGAGTTATAGGTATAAAAGTATGGATATTTAAAGGAGAAATTTTAGATAAATTTTATCCAATAAAATTATATAATAGTAATATGTTAAGTATAAGAAGGTATTTTAAAAGAGTTAATAGAAAAATTAAATAATTTTAATTATATAATAATGAGGTATATAATATTATGTTACAACCTAAAAAAACTAAATATAGAAAAGTTCAAAAAGGTCGTAATAAAGGTATATCAAATGATACAGAATTACATTTTGGTAAATTTGGTTTAAAAGCTATTACTAGAGGTAGTATTTCTTCTAAACAAATTGAGTCTGCTCGTAGGGTTATTTCAAGAACTATGAAAAGACAAGGACGTTTGTGAATAAGAATATTTCCAGATAAACCTATTACTAAGAAACCATTAGAAATACGTATGGGAAAAGGTAAAGGTAATGTAGAATATTGAATTGCAGTTATTAAACCTGGTAAAATTTTATATGAAATAGATGGTGTAAATGAAAAAATAGCTAGAAAATCTTTTAAATTAGCTAGTGATAAATTATCTGTTAAAACTATGTTTGTAGTTAAAAATCTTTTATTATGATTATTGATAAATTTTTGAAAAATAAAAATATTGAAGAATTAAATACTGAATTATATAATTTATCTAAAAAATATTTAAATTTACGTATTCAATTATCTTCTGGTAAATTAAAAACGACTCATTTAATATGTTTATGTAGAAGAAATATAGCTCGTATTAAGACTTTTTTAACTATTAAAAGAGGTTCAATTTGTGTTAAAAAAAAATAGAAAAATAAAATGTTATGTTTTAAGTAATAAAATGAATAAAACTTTAGTTGTTTATATTTTAAAATTTAGAAAACATAATATTTATAAAAAATATGTAAAAAAGAAAATTAAAATGTATGTTCATGATGAGAATAATTTATGTAAGGTTGGAGATTATATAGAAATTAAAGAATGTAAACCTTATTCTAAAAAAAAATCTTGAATATTTTGTAAAATAATTAAAAGATTTTAAATAGGATTTATTTATTATGATACAAGAAAGATCTTTATTATACGTAGCAGATAATTCTGGTGCTAAAATTGTAATGTGTATTAGAGTTTTGGGAGGTACTAATCGTAGATATGCTAATATTGGTGATGTTATTAAAGTAGTTGTTAAAGAAATTATTACTAAAAGTAAAGTTTATAAAGGAGAGGTTTTAAAAGCAGTTATAATTAGAACTAAATATGGTTTATCTAGATTAGATGGTACTTATATAAAATTTGATAGTAATGTATGTGTTTTGTTAAATGATAGTAATGAACAACCTATTGGTACTAGAATTTTTGGTCCTGTTACTAGAGAATTAAAATCAGATAAATTTAATAAAATAATTTCTTTAGCTTCTGAAGTAATTTAATAAAAGGAGTTATAAATATGTCTTATAGATTTCGTGTTAATGATGAGGTAATAGTTATAGCTGGTAAAGATAAAGGTAAAAAAGGATTAATTATTAAAATAGTAGATAATAAAGTTTTAGTTAGTGGAGTAAATATGGTTTTAAAACATCAAAAACCTATTCCATCTAGAAATATTTTAGGAGGTAAAGTAAATAAAGAATCTTTTATAAATATTTCTAATGTTAGTCATTTTTGTAAATCTACTAATAAAAAATCTAGAATAGGTTTTAAATTTGTTGACAAAAAAAAAGTTCGTTATTTTAAATGTAGTAAGTTAATTTTTTAAATTTATATGAGTAATTTATTTATTTTATATAAAGATGTAGTTACTAAAAATTTAATAGATAAATTTAATTATAAATCTATTATGCAGGTACCTAGATTAGTTAAAATAGTATTGAGTGTTAGTTTAAATAGTTTTAATTTAGAAAAGAAAAGGTTATTAGATGTTAGTAGAAATTTAAAATTAATTACTAGTCAACAACCTATAATTACGAAATCTAAAAAATCTATTGCAAATTTTAAAATACGTCAAGGTTTTCCTATTGGTTGTAAAGTTACTTTGAGAAAAAAAAATATGTGAAATTTTTTAGATAAATTAATATTTATTGCTATACCTAGAATTAGAGATTTTCGTGGTTTTTCTAAAAATTCTTTTGATAATTATGCCAATTTAAATATTGGTATAAAAGAACATACTATTTTTCCAGAAATTAATTATGAAAAGGTTATTTATATTCATGGTTTAAATATATCTATTATTACTAATACAAATGTTTTAAAAGAATCTATATCTTTATTAACAGAATTTTATTTTCCATTTTTAAATTAATATTAATAAATATGACTAAAAAATCTATTATAGCTCGTGAAAATAAAAGATCTTTTTTAATTAAAAAATTTTTTTTAAAAAGAAAGGGATTAAAAAAAATTATATCTAGTAATAAAACTTCTAGTAAAGATAGATGAAAATCTATTATTAAATTACAAAATTTGCCTAGAAATTCTAGTATTGTACGTCATAGAAATAGATGTAAATTAACAGGTAGACCGCATGCTTATTTACGTAAATTTGGTTTAAGTAGGATAAAGTTTCGTGAATTTGCTGTAAAAGGATATATTCCTGGATTAAGGAAATCTAGTTGATAATTTTAATTTTGAGGTATTAATTTTATGAGTATGCAAGATCCTATAAGTGATATGTTAACTAATATTAGAAATTCACAAATGGCTAGGAAAGAAGATGTTTTAATTTATTATTCTAAATTTAAGGAATCTATTTTAAAAATTTTTTTACGAGAAGGTTTTATAAAAAAATATTGTTTAGTTTATAATAATTTAAGTAAAAAAATTTTGGTAAAGTTAAAATATTTTACTGGTTTACCAGTTATATCTAAAATTAAACGCATTAGTCGTCCTAGTTTAAGAGTTTATTTACCTTATAATAAATTACCTGTAGTAAAATCTGGTTTAGGTGTTTTTGTTATTTCTACTTCTAGAGGTGTTATATCAGATAAAGATGCTCGTTTATTTAAAGTAGGTGGGGAAATTATTTGTTATATTTTTTAATTAAGGATAATAATATGTTTCGTATTTCTAAAAAACCAATTGTTTTCCATAAAGATATTTCAGTTAAAATTAAGGGAAAAAAAATTTTTTTTCAAAAGAATAAATTAAAAATTTTATATGTTGTACATGATTCTATAATTCCTATTTTAAAAAATAAAAATAATATTTTACTTAAATTTAATAATTCTTTAAAAAATAAAAAATATGTTGGCACTACAAGATCTATAATATTTAATATATTATATGGTATAATACATGGTTTTACTAAAAAATTGTTAATTATAGGTGTTGGTTATAAAGCTTTTATTGAAAAAAATATTTTAAATTTAAATTTAGGATTTTCTCATACTATTAAATATTTAATTCCTTCAAATATAGATATTTCTTGTCCTAGTTTTAATGAAATTATAATTAAAGGTTGGAATAAACAATTTGTTGGTTGTGTAGCGGCAAAGATACGTTCTTTTCGTGTGCCTGAACATTATAAAAAAGGTAAAGGTATACGTTATTTAAATGAAAAGGTACGTATTAAAGAACATAAAAAAAAAATTAGTAAATAAAATAATTATTTTATATTTTAGATAAATATATTATGAATAAAAAGAAAAAACGTTTACGTAGATGTAAAAGATTACGTTTTATTTTTAAAAAAGAAAATAAATTACGTTTAGTTGTACATAAAACTTCTTGTCATATATATACTCAAATTATATTACAGGAAAATGATTTTTCTAAAGTTTTGGTTTCTGCTTCTACTTTAGAAAAAAATATTGGAATAAAATATGGTGGTAATAAAATTGCTGCTAAAAAAATAGGTAAAATAATTGCTTTAAGAGCTATTAAAAAAAATATATTTAAAGTTGTTTATGATCGTTCAGGTTTTAAATATCACGGTCGTATTAAAGTTTTAGCAGATAGTTCTAGAAAATATGGATTAATATTTTAAATTGGTAAATTATTATGGTTAAATTTAATAATGTTAATGATTTTTATGAAAAATTAATATCAGTTAATAGAGTTTCTAAGACAGTTAAAGGTGGTAGAGTATTTTCATTTACTGCTTTAACTGTTGTTGGTGATAAATGTGGTAAAGTAGGTTATGGGTATGCTAAAGCTAGAGAAGTGCCATTAGCTATACAAAAGGCTATGGATAAATCTCGTAAAAATATGTTTTTAATTTTATTAAATAAAAAAAATTCTATAAGATATGAGGTTAAAGGTATTTATACTAGTACTAGTGTTTTTATAAAACCAGCTTCTAAAGGAACTGGAATAATAGCTGGAAAATCTATGAGAGCTGTTTTTGAAGCTGTTGGTATAAAAAATGTTTTAGCTAAATTATATGGTTCTAGTAATCCTTTAAATGTAGTTAAAGCTACTTTAAATGCATTATATAATATACAATCACCAATTTATATAGCTAGAAAGAGAGGTAAGTTTTTAAAGGAAATATTAACATATTAATATTTTTATATTATTAAAATTTTTTTTATTTGGTTATTATAAATGATACTAAGTTTAAATACTTTATTAAATGTAAATAAAAGAAAAATATCTAAAAAAAGATTAGGTAGAGGTATAGGATCTGGTTTAGGAAAAACTTGTGGTAAAGGTCATAAAGGTCAGAAAAGTAGATCTGGTGGTAAGATAAGAAAATTATATGAGGGTGGACAAACTCCATTTTATAGAAGAATACCTAAGTTTGGTTTTAAAAATTTAAATTTTAGAAAAAAATCTGAATTACGTTTATCTGATTTAAATGTATTTAAAGATAATTCTTTAATAAATTTAAAAAAGTTAAGAATTAAAAAATTAATTTCTATGAAAACAAAATTAGTTAAGGTAATATTACATGGTAAATTAAAAAGAAAAGACATTAAAATTATTGATAAAAATATTAAAATTTCTTTAGGTGTTAGTAAAATTATTAAAGTAAATAATAAATAGTATGGATATTAAAAAATTTTTTTTTTATGATGTTTTAAATAATCTACAAAATTTAAAAAATAGATTATTATTTTTGTGTTTTTGTATTATTGTGTTGCGTACAGGTGTTTTTATTCCTATACCTGGAATAAATTTATATTTATTAAATAATTTATTAAAAAATACTAATAATAGTTTTATAGATATATTTAATATGTTTTCTGGAGGGTCTTTATTACATGCTTCTATTTTTGCTTTAGGTATTATGCCTTATATATCGTCTTCTATAATTATACAATTATTTACTGTAATTTTTCCAAGTTTTAAAGAATTTAAAAATGATGGTAGTGAAGGAAAATATAAAATAAATCAGTATACTAGATATTTAACTTTGTTAATTTCTATTATTCAGGCTTGTGCTTTATCTACTACTATTACATATTTACCAGTTATAAAAGAAATTATAATTTATAAAGGTATGTTATTTTATTTTATTTCAGTTACTACTTTAGTTACTGGTACTATGTTTTTAATGTGATTAGGAGAACAAATTTCAGAAAAAGGTATTGGAAATGGTGTATCTGTAATAATTTTTACTGGTATTATATCTAGTTTACCTAAATCTTTATTTAATTTATTTGAGGAATTAAAATATAATAATATTAGTTATCATAAATTTTTTTTAATATTTTTTTTAGTAGTAATTACTATATATTTTATAGTTTTTATAGAAATAGCACAAAGAAAAATTCTTATACAGTATGCTTCTAGAAGATATCAAGGTAATAGATTTTTTTCTTCAGATACTTATTTACCTTTTAAATTAAATATGTCTGGAGTTATGCCAGCTATATTTTCTTCTAGTATAATTATGTTTCCTTATATAATATTATTTTGATTAAAAAATACTTATTATTTTTATTGATTATCAGTTTTTTTAAATTTTTTGTATCCTAAAAGTTTTTTTTATTTATTAATTTATTTATTTTTAATAGTATTTTTTTCTTTTTTTTATACATTATTAATGTATAATTCTATTGATATTGCTAATAATTTAAAAAAATCAGGTGCTTATATTTCTGGTATACGTCCTGGAGAAAAGACTTCATATTATATAAATAATATTATTTTAAGATTAACTTTATTAGGTTCTTTATATATGTCTATAATTTGTTTAATACCTGATTTTATGCATGATATAATAGGTGTTTCTTTTTATTTTGGTGGTACATCTTTATTAATAGTTATAGTTGTTATTATAGAATTTATAACTCAAATACAGACATTAATTATGTCTAATAAATATTTATCTATGTTAAAAAAAATTAATTTTTAAATATATGAAAGTTCGTGCTTCTATAAAAAAATTTTGTTCTTTCTGTAGAGTTGTAAAACGTAAAGGTATACTACGTATTATATGTAGTATAAATCCTAAACATAAACAACGTCAAGGTTAGTAGTAAATTATTTTATAAATAAAATTAGAGGTTTTATGGTTAGAATAGCAGGTATTAATATTCCTGATAATAAAAATATTTTATATGGTTTAAAATTTATTTATGGTATAGGAAAATCTAGAGCAAAATATATTTGTGATATTGTAAAGGTAAATTATTTTTCTAAATTATGTGATTTAAATACTGATAAATTAAATTTAATTAGGAATAAACTTTCTAATTTTTTAATTGAAGGTGATTTACGTAGAGAAATAATATTAAATATTAAAAGATTAATGGATTTAAATACTTATAGAGGTTTACGTCATAGAAAACATTTACCAGTTAGAGGACAAAGAACTAGAACAAATGCTAAGACTTGTAGAAAATTACGTAGTTTTAAATAGGTGATAATTTATGGATTTTAAAAAAAATCGTAGAAAAATTAAAAGACAAGTTTTAAATGCTATAGCTCATATATATTCTTCTTTTAATAATACTATAATAAGTGTTACCGATACTAATGGTAATGTATTAGGTTGATCTACTTCAGGAGGTTCAGGATTTAGAGGATCTAGAAAATCTACACCTTTTGCTGCTCAAATAGCAACTGAAAAATGTATAGAAATTATTAAAATTTATGGTATAAAAAATTTAGAAATTATGGTAAGTGGACCTGGACCTGGTCGTGAATCTAGTATTAGAGCTTTTAATGCAGCTGGTTTTAATATTATTAGTATTAATGATGTTACTCCTATTCCACATAATGGTTGTCGTCCTCCTAAAAAAAGACGTGTTTAATAATTAATTTTTATTTTATATTTATATGGCAAAATATTTAGGTGCAAAATTAAAATTAAGTCGTAGAGAAGGTAGTGATTTGTTTTTAAAATCAGGTTTACGTGAAATAGAATCTAAATGTAATTTAGAAAAATTACCTGGTCAACATGGATATAGAAAATCTAGATTATCTGATTATGGTGTACAATTACGTGCTAAACAAAAGGTTCGTCGTATTTATGGTATATCGGAAAATCAATTTTTAAATTATTATAAGAAAGCTTTAAGATTTAAAGGTAATACAGGAAGTATATTATTAAAATTATTAGAAAGAAGATTAGATAATGTTGTTTATAGAATGGGTTTTGGAGTTACTAGAAGAGAATCTAGGCAATTAGTAAATCATAAATGTATTATGGTAAACAATAATATTATTAATATTGCTTCTTATCAAGTATCTGTTGGAGATGTTATTAAAGTTTCTAAAAAATCATGTTATCAAGATAGAATTAAATATTCTTTAGAAATTTTTAAACAACGTGAGTTTCCTATTTGGTTACAAGTAAATATAAAAAATATGGAAGGAATTTTTTCTAGTGTTCCTAAACGTAGTTATTTATCTGCAGATATACAAGAACATCTTATATTAGAATTTTATTCTAAATAATTTTGAATTATTATTGAGGTATGATTTTTTATGTTTACTGCATTAAAATTTTTAAAACCTAAATTAGTAAATATAGAAAATGTGTCTAAAACATATTCTAGATTAGTTTTAGAACCTTTAGAAAAAGGTTTTGGCTATACTTTAGGTAATGCTTTAAGACGTGTTTTATTATCTTCTATATCTGGTTATGCAGTTACAGAAGTAGAAATTGATGGTATATTACATGAATATAGTGTTAAAGATGGTTTGTTAGAAGATATTATAGAAATTTTATTAAATTTAAAGGAATTATCTATCAAATTATATGATAATAGAGAAGAAGCTGTATTATTTTTAAATAAAAATGGTATAGGTCCAGTATTAGCATCTGATATAACTTGTGATAAAAGTTTTAGTTTTGATGTTTTAAATCCAAATCATGTAATTTGTAATTTAACAGATAAAAATGTTTCTATTAATATGCGTATATATATACGTTTAGGTATTGGTTATGTATCTGCTGCTTCTAGAATAAAAGAGTTTAAAAAAAATAATGATACTTTAAAATTAGGAAGATTATTTATAGATGCACTTTATTCTCCTATAGAACGTATTTCTTATAAAGTAAAATCTACTCGTGTTAAACAACGTGTTGATTTAGATAAATTAATTATTGATATACATACTAATGGTTCTATAAAACCAGAATTTGCTATACGTGAAGCTGCAACTATATTGGTTGATCAGTTAAGTTCTTTTATTAGTTTAGATGATAAAAATATTGAGGAAGTTAAAAAAAGTAAATTATCTTTTGATCCTATTTTATTATCTTTAGTAGATGATTTAGAATTAACTGTTAGATCAGCAAATTGTTTAAAAGCTGAGTCAATTCATTATATAGGTGATTTAGTTCAAAAAACTGAGGTTGAGTTATTAAAAACTCCTAATTTAGGAAAAAAATCTTTAAGTGAAATTAAAAATGTTTTACTTTCTAAAGGATTAAATTTAGGTATGAAAATAAAAAATTGAAATAGTACTAATTTAAATTTTAAAAAATAATTTTTAATGGAAAATATTTTATGCGTCATAAAAAAAAAGGTCGTAAATTAAATCGTAATAGTAGTCATAGAAATTTAATGTTTAAAAATATGGTTTGTTCTTTAATTAAATATGAATTAATTAAAACTACTTTACCAAAAGCGAAAGAATTAAGACGTTATTTTGAAACTATTATAAGTTATGTATTAAAAAATAAAAATTCTTTTAAATTTTTATTTTTATATATTAAAGATAAAAATATTATTTATAAATTAATAAATGTTATTGCACCGAAATTTGTAAATTTTTCTTGTGGAGGATATGTTAAAATTTTAAAGTGTGGTTATCGTAATGGTGATAATGCTCCTATGGCATATATAAAAATTTTAGATAAATAAAAATTTATGGTTAGACCTATATATAGTTCATTAAATATTAATAATTTAAAAAATAATTTTTTTTTAATACGTAAATTATCTGGAAATAAAAGTATATATTTAGTAGTTAAAGGTGATGCTTATGGTCATGGAATTAAAAATATTTATAATATTTTAAAAGATTTTATTGATGGTTTTTCTGTTCTTAGTATAGAAGAAGCTTTATATTTACGTAATATAGGTTGAAAAAAATATATTTTGTTATTGGAAGGTTTTTTTGATCTTTCAGAAATAGAGTTATGTTTGAAATATAATATTAGTGTTGTAATACATAGTTTTTGGCAAATAGATTTATTAAAAAATATAAATAATAAGTATAAAAAAATTGATATTTATTTAAAATTGAATATTAATTTAAATAGATTAGGATTTAATTATTATGATTTTTGTAAAGCTTTTTTAATTTTAAAATCTTTTGATATTGTTAAATATTTATCTTTAATAATACATTTATCATGATTAGATAAATATAGTAATTTTATTTTTTTAAAGGAAAAGTATAATAAAATATTTAATTTAGGTTTTAAAGAAATTACTATTACTAGTTCTTTAGGGTTAATTTTAAATGTTAATGATTTTTATAGTACTTGAATTAGAATAGGTATTTTATTGTATGGTTTATCTCCTACTGGAAATTTTAATGATATTAAACATTTTGGTTTTAAACCTGTAATGAGTTTTTGTAGTAAAATTATTAGTATTAAAAATGTAAAAAATGATCAGTATATAGGTTATGGTAATGGATTTTATTGTAAGAAAAATAAATTAATTGGTGTTGTAGCTTGTGGTTATACAGATGGATATCCTAGACAGTTATCTAATAAATATTATGTATTAATAAATAATAATTTTAAAGCTAAAATAATAGGTTATATTTCTATGGATATGATGACAGTAGACTTATCTCATAATTATAGTATTAATGTAGGAGATAATGTAGAATTATGAGGAGAAAATTTATATATTGATGATTTAGCAAAAGCGGCTAATACTATTAGTTATGATTTAGTTAGTGGTTTAAATAGAAATAGAGTAGTTTTAAAATTAAAATAGTATATATTTATAAATATGTTAACTTTTGAAAAATTGATTTTGAAATTAATTAAATATTGATCTAATTTAGGTAGTTGTCATATTCAACCTTTAGATTTAGAAATTGGTGCTGGTACTTTTCATCCTATTACTTTTTTTAATGCTTTAAAAGGTGATTTTTCTTTTTTTTCTTATGTTCAGTTATGTAGAAGACCTTTAGATAGTAGATATAAAAATAATTTTTATAGATTACAACAATATTATCAATTTCAGGTTATTATTAAACCTACTTTATCTAATATGCAAGATATATATTTAGATTCTTTAAAATATATAGGTATTGATTTATCTAAATGTGATATACGTTTTATTGAAGATAATTGAGAAAATCCTAGTTTAGGTGTTTATGGAATAGGTTGAGAAATTTGATTAAACGGTTTAGAAATAACACAATTTACTTATTTTCAAAATATTTCTGGTTTTAATTGTAAACCTGTATTAGGTGAAATTACTTATGGTTTGGAAAGATTATCTTTGTTTTTACAAAATATTAATTCTATATATGATTTAGTATGAAGTAAAAGTATTTATGGTATTATAAAATATAGGGATATTTTTTTTAATAGAGAAAAAGAAAAATCTTTGTATAATTTTAATAAATCTAATATTAGTTTTTTAATAAATTCTTTTTTAAATTATGAGTCTGAAGTTTTAAGATTAATTTCTTATAAAGATCCTATTTTTATGTCTTCTTATGAGTTTATTATTAAAATGGTACATTGTTTTAATTTATTAGATGCAAGAAATTATTTTTCTAATATTGAAAGACAAAGTTTTATTTTACGTATTAGAAACTTATTTCATAAAATAGCAAAAATTTATGTAAATTTATAAATAAATTTATAGGTTATTAACAAATGTTAGAATGTGGTGTTTTATTAATTGAATTAAATACAGAAGAATTACCCGTAAAAAATTTAAAAAATTTAGTGAAGAATTTTTTATCTTTTTTTTTATATGAATTTAATAAAAACTTTTTTTTTTGTTCAGAATATAATTATTATTATACTTTAAGAAAAATTTCTTGTTTATTTAAAAATTTTAATTTTTACCAGAAATTAAATAAAAAATATAATTTTATTTATGGACCTTCAATAGATTTTAAAAAAGAAATTGATTTTTCTATAAATCCTTTATGTGATTGAATAAAAAAATTTAATATTAAAAATGAAGAAATTAAATATTTTTTATCTAAAAATAAAAGAATTTTTTTTATTAAAAGAAAAATAGATGTTAAAAATATTAATTTTTTTATAAATAAAATTTTTTATAATGTTATATTTAAATTAATTAAAAATTATAATATTATGAGATGAGGTAAAAAAAATTGTGTTTTTATTAGGCCTATTACTAATATAGTAGTAATGTTTAATAAAAAAATTTTAAATGTTAATTTTTTAGGTTATAAATCTAATAATATATTATTAGGTCATAGGTATTTAAGTAAAAAAAATATTATTTTAATTCATGCTAAAAAGTATGTTTCTTATTTAAAAAAATTTGGTTTTATTATTATTGATCATAATGATCGTAAATATAAGATATTATGTTTGTTAAATAAAATTTCTTTTAAGAAAAAAATTTCTTTAAATTATACTAAAAAATTTTTAAATTATATTGTTTCTATTATAGAATTTCCTTCATGTATTTTATGTAAATTTAATAAAGATTTTTTATTTTTACCTAAAGAAATATTAATTTCCATAATAGAAAAATTTAATAGTTTTCCTACTTTTAATATAAATGGTTGTTTGTTAAATTATTTTATTTTAATTGTTAATTCAAGATTTAATTTTTCAAGTTATAAATTTATTAAAAAGAATTATGAAAATATAATTAATTTTAAATTATTAGAAGTAAAATTATTATTTATTAATGATAGAAAATTACCTCTTATTGGTTATTTACCTAAATTAAAAAATATTATTTTTTATAAAAATTTAGGTAATATGTTTGATAAAATTAGAAGATTATTATACCTCTCTAAAGAGGTATCTATTTATTTAAATAATTTAAGTATTAAAAATTATTTATTATTTTATTCTATTTTGTTATCTAAATGTGATTTATCAACTTCTTTATGTAAAGAATATCCAGAAATGAAAGGTATTATTGGTATGTATTATTCTTTATTAGATTATAATAATTATAATTTATCTTTAATAATAAAAAATCATTATTTACCTAGATATTCTGGAGATATTATTACAACTAATAAGTATAGTTCATTAATATCATTAATTGATAAGTTAGATACTTTAGTGGGTATATTTATATTATGTAATTTTAAAATTAATTGTAATAATGATCCTTATGCTTTAAGAAGATTATCTATTTCTATATTGAATATTATTGTATTTAATAATTTTTATATAAATTTATATAATTTAATAAAGTTTAATATATTTTTATTTAATAAAATTATTAAAATTAATAAAAAAAAAATTATATATATAATTAAATTTGTTTTTAAACGTTCTGTAAATTTTTTTTTAAAATTAGGTTATACAAAAAAATTTATTAATTCTGTTATATATTTAAAAATATTTAATTTTTTGGATATTAAATTAAGATTAGAATCTATTTGAAAAGTAAGAAATTTAAAAAATTTTTTATTATTTTTAAATTTAATTAAGAGAATTAGAAATATTTTATTAAAAGAAAAATATACTACTAATAATGATATTAATTTTATTAATTTAAAATATGATGAAGAAATTGATTTATATAATTATATTATTTTTTTAAAAAAAATAAAAAAAAAACTTTTTAATAATTATAAATATGATAAATTAATAGATTATTTTTTTATTTCAATTAATAAAATAGAAAGATTTTTTAATTCTGTAAGAATAAATGTTAAAAATATAGATATAAAAATAAATAGATTAAATTTATTGAATAAATTAAATTTATTTTTTTTTGAGTTTGTAGATTTTAATTATTTGATATAAATTTTATTAATTAGATATATTTTTTATTATAATACCTCCTCCTAAACATATATTTTTTTTATATAAAACTGCTGATTGACCAGGTGAAATAGCAAAAACAGGATTTTTAAAAATTATTTTATATTTTTTTTTAAATATAATTTTACATGGTACTTCTTTTTGTTGATATCTAGTTTTAATTTTACAAAAAATAATTTTGTATTTTTTTTTTAAATGTATAAAATATATTTTTTTAATATATAATCCTTTTGAATATAAATATTTTTTGTTTCTATTTTCTACTACTATTAATTCATTGGTTTTTTTTATTTTTTTAACTACATAATATGGTTTAGTTTTTTTTTTTATTATATTTAAATTTTTTCTTTGTCCTATAGTATAATAAAAAAGTCCTTTATGATATCCTATTATTTTATTATTTTTAATATTAATTATTTTACCTGGAATATTTTTTATATATTTTTTAATGAAATTTTTGTATTTTCTTTTACCTATAAAACATATTCCTGTAGAACTTTTTTTATTTGCATTATTTAATTTTATATTATTTGCTATTTTTCTGACTTGTTTTTTATAATAATTTCCTACTGGAAATATAAATTTTCTAATTTGTTTTTGTTTTATTCTATATAAAAAGTAACTTTGATCTTTTTTTTCATCTATACCTTTTAAAAGTATAAATTTTTTTTTTTTTCTTTTTTTTATTACATAATGTCCTGTAGCAACAAAATCTGCTTTAAATATTTTTAAAGATAATTTTAAAAATAAATTTAGTTTTATTTCTTTATTGCATAATATATCTGGATTTGGTGTTTGAGCTTGTTTTAATTTTTTAATAAATATTTTAAAAACTTTTTCTCAATATTCATAAGAAAAATTTATTTTATGTAATTTTATATTTAATATTTTACATGTATTAATAGCATCTAAATAATCTATTGTAGAATTACAATATTTGTTTTTATTTTCTTCTTCTCAATTTTTCATAAATATACATTCTACATTAAATCCTAATTTTTTTAGTATTCATGCAGATACAGAAGAATCTACTCCACCAGATAATGCTACTATAATTTTATATTTTCTAGTAATTTTAAATTTCATTTATTTATTTATTTATAAATATTATTTTATATAAAATTTTTTTGATAAATAAAAATATATATTCTATAAAATATTTTATTATATTAATATTTTTATTATTTTCTAAAGAAATTAGAAAATTTTTTTTTTTTTTTGAATCTATAATTAATTTTCCTAAAATTTGTTTTTTTTTAATTGGACATTTAATATTATTAAATAATTTAAAGACTATTTTTTTTTTAGTTATTTGTTTTTTATTATATAATATATATATATTTTTATTACTACCTAAATTAATATATTTATTTTTTCCATATCATATTTTATAATTTGTAATTTTTTTATATTTTTTAAATATTTTTTTAGTTTTAAAATTATCAAATCCTCATTTTATTAATTTTTTTGTATCATTATTTCTTTCTTTTACGGATTTAGATCCTAAAACCACAGATATTAATCTTAAATTATTTTTTTTTGATGAAGCTATTAAATTATATCCCGCTTTATCTGTGTGTCCTGTTTTAATACCATCTATATTTAAATTTTTATCTCATAACAGTAAATTTCTGTTTTTTTGTTCAATTTTATTAAATTTAAATTTTTTTTTACTATATATTTTGTATTCTTTAGGAAAATTTTTTATTAATAATATACTTAGTTTAGCCATATCTTTTGAGGTAGTATATTGATTATCACTATCTAGTCCATGTACTGTTTTAAAATTTGTATTATTTAATTTCATATTATGTGCATAATTATTCATTAATTTTATAAATTTTTTTTCATTACCTGAAATATATTCAGCGATAGCTACACTAGCATCATTACCAGATTGTATAATCATACCTTGATTAAGTTGTTCTAAACTTACATTAGTATTTTTATTAAGAAACATTAAAGATGATTCTTTAAATAAAGGATTTATTGAAGAAGAATTATGATTAATTTTAATTATTTTTTTTCATGATATTTTTTTAGATTTTAATTTATCTAATAAAATATAATGTGTCATAATTTTTGTTAAACTTGCAGGAGCTAATTTTAAATTTATATTTTTTTTAGCTAAAATTTTTTGTGAATTATAATCAATTAAAATAAATGATTTAGCTGTAATATTATATATATTATTTGATGCTAATATATTATTAAAAATTATTAATATTAATAGTAATTTAATTTTATTCATATTTTATCTTTTTTTTATTGACATTATTATTCCAAATATACATATATTCGTTATTAAAGATGTGCCTCCATAACTTATCATAGGTAATGGTATTCCAACAATAGGTAAAATACCACTAACCATACATATATTTACAAGTGTATTTATAAAAAATATTATTACATAACTTGTACAGAATAGTTTTTCAAAAAATGTATTATTATTTATAGATATAAAAAAACTTTTTAATACTAATAAACTATATATTATTAATGTAAAACATACTCCTAGAAATCCATGTTCTTCTGCTATTATGGTAAATATAAAATCAGTTTTTTTTTCTGGTATAAAACCTAATTTAGATTGAGTTCCATTAAATATACCCTTACCATATTTACCTCCTGAACCTATAGATATTTTAGATTGATTAATTTGATATCCTTGTTTTAAGTTTTTATTATTTGTAAATAATGTTATAATTCTTTCTTTTTGATAATTATGTAAAAAAAATTTTCATAATATTGGTATTGATATAATAGTTAAAATCATAGAAATAATAATCATTTTTTTATTAATTCCACCTAAATATAAAGTAATCATTCCTGATATTATAATTAATATTGATGTTCCAAGATCAGGTTGTAGGTAAACTAATATAGCAGGTATTAAAATTATTATTTTAGTTTTAAATAAATCTTTCAATTTTAAAGGATAATTATCATCTATATATTTAGCTATTACTATAGGTAAAATTAATTTTACTATTTCAGATGGTTGAAATTGTAATATACCTATATTAATTCATCTTTTAGCTCCTTTAATAATATGTCCTTTTATATAAACCATAAATAATAATATATTACATATAATATAAAGTATATATGCATTATTTTTATAAAATGTATTTTTTAATTGAAATATTATAATTACTATTATAAAACTTATAAATAAATGTATTATTCTTTTGAATATTAAATATAAATTTTTATCGCTAGCACTATATATTATTAAAATACTATAAAGAGATAATATAGTAATACATATTATAATTAGTAAATCTATTTTTTTATAAATATTTTTAATTTTTTCTATCATTTGAATATTTTTTATCACTATTTTTTAATTTTTATATAAAAAATCAGTTATTTTTCTCATTATATATCCTATTCTAGGACCATTACCTCCATGATCTAATACAATAGATATAGCAAATTTAGGTTTTTTATATGGAATAAATGCATTCATTAATGTATGATCTTTTAGAATTGGATTTTGATTTTTTAAAAAATAATTTTTTTGTAAAGAAATTATTTGTGCAGTACCTGATTTAGTTGCTGTTTTATATTTTGTATTTAAAAAGTTTTTATATGCAGTACCATTTTTTTTATATGATACTCCATACATACTTTTTTTAATTATTTTTAGATATTTTTTTTTTATATTGTTGATTTTTTCGTTTTTAAATTTTATTTCATTTTCATTTTCAATATTTTTTAATAAGTGAGGTTTTATTATTAATCCGTTATTTATTAATATTGTTAATGCTTTATTCATTTGTATAGGTGTTATTGCTAAATAACCTTGTCCTATACCAATTGAAATAGTATTTCCTATATATCAATTGTTTTTTAATAAATTTTTATTAGGTATAAAACCAGGTTGTTCATTTGGTAAATCTATATTTGTTTTATTACCGTATCCAAATTTTTTAATTCATTGAATTATTTTTTTTATTCCCATATTATATGCAATATTATAATAAAATGTATCTGAAGATTCTTCTATAGATTTTTTAATATTTATTAAACCATGTCCTAATGTTTTCCAGTCATAGAATATTTTTTTTAATTTAGGTAGTTTTCACCAACCAGGATCAAACATAATATATTTTATGTTGATAATATTTTCTTGTAATGCGGCTAAACCAATATATGGTTTTATAGTTGAAGCTGGTGGATATATACCTTGAATACATTTGTTAATTAATGGTTTATAAGGGTTTTTTATTATTTCATTATATTGTTCATTTGTAATACTTTCTAAAAATATATTAGGGTCATAACCTGGAGTAGATACTAAAGATAATATTTCTCCATTATTAGGATTAGATATTATTATAGATGCTTGATTATTTTTTATTAATTTGTATATAAATTTTTGTATATTTAAATCTATTGTTAAATATATATTTTTACCAATATGTGGTTTTTTAATATCTTTACTATTTAAAATAGTATTTTTGCTATTTATTATTGTTTTTTTAATACCATTTTCTCCATGTAATATATTTTCGTAATATTTTTCTATTCCACTTTTTCCAATATAATTATTTGTTGATTTATCTTTAGTAACATATCCTAAAATATGTGATAATATTTCTTTATATGGATAATATCTATTTTTGTTTTTTTTAATAATAGTATTTTTAAATAATAATTTATTCCTAAAATATTCTATTAAATCTTTAGAATTAAGATTTTTTTTAATAATAATATTTTTATTTATTTTATCTTGATCTATTTTTATTAATTCATTAATTTTTTTATTTGATAATGAAAATTTTTCTTTTAAAATTTTTATTATTTTCTTTATGTTTTTAAATTTTTCTGATTTTATTATTAAATAGTAATAATTTTTATTTATGACTAGTGGTATTTTATTTCTATCGTATATTATACCTCTATATGGTATACTTGGTATTAATTTAGTGTAGTTTTTTTTAGCTAAATTTGAATAATATTTGAAATTAATAATCTGTAGTTTATATATATTTGTTGTTATTATTAATAATGTTATAAAAAGAATAATAATAATTTGTTTTGATCTTTTTATAAAAGTAATATTTTTTTTATTATTATAGTAATAAAAGTAATTTTGATTTTTAAAGTTCATATTTTTAAATTATTTAATAATTTATTTATTAGTATTTAAATATTTATTTAAATTATTAAGTTTTATATTATATTATAATATATATGAATATTTAATTTCATATTTATAAATTTAAATTATATAAAGAGTTTTTATGTTTAAAAATCCTATTAGAACTAAAAGTTGGTTAAAATTAAATGATCATTTTTTATCTGTTAAAAATATTAAAATATTTGATTTATTTAAAAAAGATAAAAAAAGATTTGATAATTTTACTATTAATTTTAATAATAATATTTTAGTTGATTTTTCTAAAAATCGTATTATTTTAGAAACTTTAAATTTATTTAAAGATTTATTAGATGAAATTAATTTTAAAAATTATATTTACTCTATGATTATAGGTGAAAATATAAATTTTACAGAAAATAAACCAGTTTTACATTTTTTATTGAGAGATAGAAAAAATATTTTTTTAAAAAATAATTCAAATTTTATAGATATAAAAAAAGATATAGATGCTAATTTAAATAAAATAAAATTTTTTACTAATAAAATATTAAATGAAGAATGGTTAGGTTATTCAGGTAAAAAAATTACTAATGTTGTTAATGTTGGTATAGGTGGTTCTGATATAGGTCCACGTATGATTATAAAGGCTTTATCATTATATAAAAATAAAAAATTAAATATTCATTTTATATCTAATATAGATTCTAATGATATTAGAAATGTTTTAGATAAATTAAGTCCTGAAAATACTATTTTTATAATATGTTCTAAAACTTTCACTACTTTAGAAACATTAAATAATGCAAAAATATTACGTAAATGAGTATTAGATTTTTATAGTAATAAAGAAAAATCTTTAAATAATCATTTTATATTAGTATCAAGTAATTTTACTGAATCTGTTAAATTTGGAATAAATTTAAATAATATTTTTATTGTTCATGATTGAGTAGGAGGTAGATACTCTTTTTGTTCAGCTTTTGGTATATCTATTTCTTTAGCTATAGGTTTTAAAAATTTTATAAAATTATTGGATGGATCTCATGATATGGATTTACATTTTTTTAGTTCATCTTATTTAAATAATATACCAATTGTTTTAGCTATATTAAGTATTTGATATAATAATTTTTTTAATTTTAATACTGAGGCAATATTAGCTTATAATGAAAATTTATTTTATTTACCTATGTATTTACAACAACTTATTATGGAATCTAATGGTAAATATGTAGATTATAATGGTAATTATATTGATAAATATCATACTTCTTCTATTATATGAGGTGGTGTAGGTACAGTAGCACAACATTCTTTTTATCAATTATTACATCAAGGTACATATATTGTACCATGTGATTTTATTGGTGAAATTATTAATGTTAATAGTATAAATAATTCTCATTTAAAATTAATGTCTAATTTTTTTTCTCAAACTCAAGCATTAGCTTTTGGAGATAAAATTTTTAGAAAAGGTAATTGAATAAATAATAATATAAATAATTCAAATAAATTTATTAAATTTAAAGGTAATAGACCTAGTAATACTATATTAATTAAAAAAATTAATCCTTATAATTTAGGAGCATTAATATCTTTATATGAACATAAGGTATTTACTCAAGGAGTTATTTTAAATATTTCTAGTTTTGATCAATGAGGTGTAGAATTAGGTAAAAAATTATCTAATATGTTATTTAATTTATTTAATAAAAAAATATTTTTACAAAGTAAAAAAAATAAAGAAAATATTTATTTAGATAGTTCTACATTGAATTTAATAAATTTTTTTAATAAAAATTATTTTAATAATTAATTTTATAAATAAAATGGCAAATACAAAATCTTCCAAAAAAAGAATTATAATTAATAAATTAAGAAATAAAAAAAATGTAAGTAAAAAATCTAAATTAAAAACTTATATTAAAAAAACTAAGTTAGCTATTAAAAATAGAGATAAAAAACTTGCATTACATTATTATTGTAGTACTCAATCTTTATTAGATAAATATTCTTGTAAAAATATTATACATGTTAATAAATCTTCTAGATATAAATCTATTTTATCTAAATTAATTAATAGTTTATAAAAATTTATTTTAAAATATTATTTTTATATTTTGTATATATATTTGTTATTTTACAAAAATTTTTTATTGAAATTTCTTTTGGTCGTTTGTTTAGATTAATATTTAATTTTTTTAATTTATTTAAAATATTTTTGTTTATAATATTTTTTAAATTATTAATGATTTTTTTATTTTTTCTTTTAAAAGAATTATTTAGAATATGTTTTAAGTGATTTAGGTTTTTTAATTTATATATTTTTTTTTTAGGAATTAATTTTATGAAAACAGAATTTACTTTAGGTATAGGATAAAAATTTTTTTTATTAACTTTCATTAAAATTTTTATTTTATATATATATTTTACTAGTATACTAAGTTTAGTGTATTTTTTATTTTTTTTTTTAGCTATCAGTGAATAATAAAATTCTTTTTGAACCATTATATGAATATCTTTTATAATTTTATAATTTTTAATTAATTTTATTAAAATTTTTTTTGATATATAGTAAGGTATATTGCCAAAAATTCTAATTTTTTTTTTTTTTTTTAAAAAAAAATTATTTAAATTAAATTTTAATATATCTATATTAATTATATTTAAATTTTTATGTTTATTTTTTTTTATTAAAAATTTATCAATTTCTATTGATGTTATTTTTTTATTATATTTTATAATTTTTTTAGTAATTTCTCCATTACCAAAACCTATTTCTAGTAAATTATTTTGTTTTTTTGGTTTTATATAATTAATAATTTTTTTAATAATTTTTTTATTTTTTAAAAATATTTGTCCCAAACAATTTTTTATTTTTAACATTTTTTTATAAATTAAATTTATTTAAATTTTTTTTTAATATATATAAAAATTTATTTTTTTATATAAAATATATTTTTTATAAATATTAATTATGTTATACTATGAAAATATATTTTTTTAAATTAATTTTTTGTGAATTTTATAGATATGGAATTTTATTTTAAATGTTTAATCGTTAAGCATATATATATTGCTTATTTTTTAATTTTTTTAGTTTCATTTTTAGAATCTTTAGCTTTTTTTGGTTTTTTGATACCTAGTAGTGTTGTTATGTTTTTAATAGGATTTTTTATAGGACAAAAAGATATTAGTTTCTATTATTCTTATTTTTTAATAATTTTAGGTTGTAATTTAGGCGATATATCTTCTTATTATATGGGTGTTTATTATAAAGAATATTTCTTATATTTTCGTAAAAAAATTTCTAATTATGTAAATATTTTTGAATATATGTTTAAATATTTTAAAAAAAATTCTTATTATTTAATAATTTTTGGAAAATTTACTGGTCCTGTAAAATCTTTTTTCTTTTTTATTTCTGGCATGTTAGGTATACCAATTAAAAAAATCTTTTTTCCTAATTTTATTAGTACTTTATTATGAGCAATTTCTTTTCTTATACCAGGAATTCTTTCGGGAGTTGCATTAATATTACCTAATAGTTTTTTATTTAAAATGAATTTATTTAGTTTTATATTTTTATTAATTTTAAATATTTATATATTTTTAAAATGATTAAATATATATAAAAGTTTTTCTAGATTTTTTTATTTTATATTTTTTTGTTTATGTATTAAACATTTATTAATTTTAATAAATAGTAAAATATTTTTTTTATTTATTAGATTATTATATAAAATATTTTTTTAAAAAATATTATATGAATTTTCTTTTTTCTCCTTGGCCTACAATATTAGTTATGCATCTTTTACATATATTAGGATAATTAATATTGTAATTTATTTTACTTACATAATGTCAACATCTTAAGCATTTTATTCCTTTATTTTTTTTACATTTTATTTTAAAGAATTTTTTTTTATTTAAATTATTTTTTAATTTTATATTTAATTTAGAAGTTAAGAAAAAAAATTTTAGTTCAGATTTTATTTTTTTAATTTTATTAAAAAAATTTTTTTCTAAATATAAAGTTATGATAGTATTTAAGGTAGAATTAATTTTTTTTTTAAATTTTAATATTTCTATTTTTTTGTTTAAAAAATTTTTAATTTTTATTAATTTGTTTCATACTTTAATATTTATATAGTTATTTTTATGTATGTAAAATAATTTTTCAAATCAAGTTTCTTGATATATTGATAAAGGTTTTTTTCTAGGTAGATAGTTCCATATTTCTTCTGTAGTAAAAGATAATATAGGAGCTATTCATTTTATAATTGTTTCTATTAACATTCATAAAGTAGTTTGAGCACTTAAGTAAGGTAAAGTGTTTTTTTTTATGGTATATTTTCTATCTTTTATAATATCTAAATATATTGAACTTAAATATTTATTAAAAAAATTTAATATTTTTTTTGTTACTTTATAAAATTTAAATTTTTCGTATAATTTAATTATTTTATACTGTGTTTCTTTTGCTTTATGAATAATTCATTTATCTAAAAGTAACATATTTTTAGGTAATATACATTTTTTAAGATTAAATTCATCTAAATTAGATATTATAAATTTAATAATATTTCTAATTTTTCTATATTTTTCAGTTGTTTGTAAAATAATATTATTTGATATATTTATTTCTTTTGAGAATTTAGTTGATGCTACTCATAATCTTAATATATCTGCTCCATATTTATTTGTTATTGTTTGAGGATTTATATAATTTTTTAGTGATTTAGACATTTTTTTACCTTTATCATCTACTATAAATCCATGTGTTATTATTTTTTTATATGGAGCACAATTATTTATTGCTGTATTTATTATTAAAGAAGACATAAATCATCCTCTATATTGATCTGATCCTTCTAAATATAAATCTATATGCATATTTTTTTTTTTGAATTTATTATTCATTATTGAATAACATGTTGCTCCTGAATCAAATCATACATCTAAAACATCTAGTATTTTAAAATATTTTTTATCATTTATTCCTAATTTTTGTGGTTCAATATTTAATCAATAGTTAGGTCCATATTTTTTAATTTTATTAGATATAATATCTATTAATTTTAGTGTTTTTGGATGCATCTTATTATTTTTTTTGTTTATAAATATTGGTATTGGTGTACCTCAATGGCGTTGTCTTGATATACATCAATCAGGTCTATTAATTATCATATTTTTAATTTTTTTATAACCCCATTTAGGGTTTCATTTAACTTTTTTAATAGATTTTAATATTTTTTTTTTAAATTTTTTATTATTTAAATTTATAAATAATTGTTGTGTGGTTCTAAAAATTATTGGTTTTTTATGTCTTCAGCAAAAAGGATATTTATGTATAATATTTTCTTGTAAAATAATTTTTTTTTCTTTAGATAATTTTTTTAAAATTTTTTTTTCAGCTTGAATTAATTTACATTTTTGAATATTTTTAATATATTTATATTTTATATATCTACTATTATTATCTATTACGTTTAAACCTTTAATATTATTTTTTTTAGATAAAAGAAAATCTTCTTCTCCATGTTCAGATGCTATATGTACTATACCCGTACCTGTATTAGAAATAATTTTTTTGTTTAAAATTATAGGTATTTTAATTTTTGATATAGGATGTATTGCTGTTAGTTTTTTAAATTTTTTACCTTTTATATTTTTTATTGTTTTGTATTTTATTTTAATTTTTTTAAAAAATTTTTTTTTTTGTTTTTTAGATATTATAAAAATATTTTTATTATGTTTTATTAATGAATACTTAAAATTAGGATGTATTGATATGGCACAATTACCTGGTATTGTTCAAAGTGTAGTAGTTCATATAATAAATTTAATACTTTTGTTTATTATATTTTTATTTAAAATATTATTTTTTAATAAAAATTTTTTATATTTATAAAGTTTAAAAGTTAAATATATACTTTTTGATTTTTTATTTTTATATTCTATTTCTGCTTCAGCAATTGATGAATTACATTTCATACATCAATTTGTAGGTTTTTTTTTTCTTTTTACAAGTTTTAATTGTATTATTTTTTTTAATACATTAATAGTATTTGAAATTGTTTTAAATTTCATAGTTTCATAACATTTTTCTCAATTTGCTATTATACCTAATCTTATAAAATCTTTTTTTTGTTGTTTAATTTGTTTTTTAACGTATTTTGTACATTCATATTTAAATTTTTTAATTTCATTTAATGTTTTTTTTTTATTTTTATATTGTTTCTTTATTTCTAATTCTATTGGTAAACCATGACAATCCCATCCTGGAATGTATGGTGTATCAAAGTTCATAAAATTTTTATATTTTAATGTAATATCTTTTAATATTTTATTGAAAGCATGACCAATATGTATTTTTCCGTTTGCGTATGGGGGACCATCATGAATAATAAATTTTTTTTTATTTTCTTTATTTTTTCTAATTTCTTTATATAAATTATTTTTTTTTCATTTTTTTATTATTTTAGGTTCTAAATTAATTAAATTACCTTTCATGGGAAAATTTATTTTAGGTAAATTAATAGTTTTTTTGTAATTTATTTTTTGATTTTTTTTCATTTTTTTAATAGATATTTATTATTATAAATATTTAAGAAGTTTTTATAGATATTATTAATAAGTATATCTTAAAAATATTGTTTTTAAAATATTCATATTTTAAATTGTATTAATATTTTTTATAAAAAATTACTATTATAGTTGATATTTTAAAGTATAAACATACATATATATTATATGGTTTTTATAAATTTTGAGGTAATTTATGGTTAAAATAATTGGTATTGATTTAGGTACTACTAATTCATGTGTATCTGTTATGGAAGGTAATAAAGCTAAAGTAATAGAAAATTCAGAAGGAGATCGTACTACACCTTCGGTTATAGCTTATACTGAAAATAATGAAATATTAGTTGGTCAACCTGCAAAACGTCAAGCTATAACTAATCCTAAAAATACTTTTTTTGCTATTAAAAGATTAATAGGACGTAAATATAAAGATATTGAGGTACAACGTGATGTTAATATAATGCCTTATAAAATAGTTTCTTCTAATAATGGAGATGCTTGAATAGAAGTAAGAGGTAAAAAAGTTGCTCCACCACAAATTTCAGCGGAAATATTAAAAAAAATGAAAAAAACCGTTGAAGATTATTTAGGTTATAGTGTATCTGAAGCTGTTATTACAGTACCAGCTTATTTTAATGATACTCAAAGACAAGCTACTAAAGATGCTGGTCGAATAGCAGGTTTAGATGTTAAAAGAATTATTAATGAACCTACAGCAGCAGCTTTAGCTTATGGATTAGATAAATCTAAAAAAAATAGTATTATTGCAGTATATGATTTAGGTGGTGGTACATTTGATATTTCGATTATTGAAATAGATGATATAGATGGAGAAAAAACATTTGAAGTTTTATCAACTAATGGTGATACACATTTAGGAGGAGAAGATTTTGATAGTAAAATTATTAATTTTTTAGTTTCAGAATTTAAAAAAGATTATAATATTGATTTATCTAATGATTCTTTAGCTATGCAAAGATTAAAAGATTCTTCTGAAAAAGCTAAAGTAGAATTATCTTCTGCTCAATATACTGAAATTAATTTACCTTATATTACTGCAGATAATTCTGGTCCTAAACATTTAAATATTAAATTAACTAGAGCTAAATTAGAATCTTTAGTTGAAGATTTAGTTATTAAATCTATTGAACCAGTTAAAATAGCTTTAAAGGATGCTAAATTAAAAGTATCAGAAATTAATGAAATTATATTAGTTGGTGGACAAACTAGAATGCCTATGGTACAAAAAAAAGTATCAGATTTTTTTGGCAAAGATCCTAGAAAAGATATTAATCCAGATGAAGCTGTAGCTATAGGTGCTGCTATACAAGGTGGAGTGTTATCTGGAGATGTCAAAGATATATTATTACTTGATGTTACTCCTTTGTCTTTAGGAATAGAAACAATGGGGGGTATAATGACTCCATTAATTAAAAAGAATACTACTATACCTACTAAACATAGTCAGGTATTTTCTACTGCTGATGATAATCAATCAGCTGTTACTGTTCATGTATTACAAGGTGAACGTAAAAGATCTATAGATAATAAATCTTTAGGTCAATTTAATTTGGATGGTATTCAACCTGCTCCTAGAGGAGTACCACAAATAGAAGTTACTTTTGATATAGATGCTGATGGTATATTACATGTTTCTGCAAAAGATAAGAATACTGGCAAAGAACAAAAAATTACTATTAAAGCTTCTTCTGGTTTAAATGAAGATGAGATAAATAAAATGGTTAAAGATGCGGAAATAAATGCTGAGTCTGATCGTAAATTTGAAGAATTAATACAATCACGTAATCAAGCTGATCATTTATTACATTCTACTCGTAAACAAATTACTGATTTAGGAAATAAAATACCTGAAAATGAGAAAAAAAGTATAGAAGAATCTTTAAATAAATTAGAAAATGTTTCTAAATTAGAAGATAAATTAGCTATTGATAATGCTATGCAAGAAGTTATACAATTATCAAGTAAATTAAGTCAATATACTACTGATAAAAATAGTGATAGTATTAATAATAATTCTAGTGATTCTGTAGTTGATGCTGAGTGTGAAGAAGTTAATGAAAAAAATAAAAAATAATTATCTAATGTTTTATTATTTATTAGAGGGACATAATATATATGTCGAGTAAAAATTATTATGATATTTTAGGTATTTCTAAAACAGCTGAAGATATTGATATTAAAAGAGCATATAAACGTTTAGCTATTAGATATCATCCTGATAGAAATAAAGGTGATAAAAAATCTGAAGAAAAATTTAAAGAAGTTAAAGAAGCTTATGAAATTTTAAGTGATAAAAAAAAACGTGCTATGTATGATCAATACGGTCATTCTGCTTTTACACAACAAAGTGGATATCATAACAACGGTGATTTTAATACTTCTTCTGATTTTGGTGATATATTTGGTGATATTTTTGGAGATATTTTTAGTTCTAGAAAAAGTAAATCTTCTAATAAGAATTTAGATATATTATATAGTATAGATTTAAATTTAGAGGAGGTAGCTAAAGGAGTTTCAAAAGAATTTAAAATTAATGTAATTGGTAAATGTAATATTTGTAATGGTAACGGATGTAAACCTGGAACTCAACGTCAATTATGTAGTACATGTAAAGGAACTGGTAATTTAAAAACAAGTCAAGGTTTTTTTACTATACAACAAACTTGTCCTACTTGTCATGGTGAACGTTATATTATAGGTGATATATGTTATATATGTAGAGGAAGTGGTACAGATAAATCTTACAAAAATATTTTTGTTAAAATACCTGCTGGTATAAATAATAATGATAGAATACGTTTGGTAGGTAAAGGTAATTATTCTAGTAATGGTAATTTTGGTGATTTATATATTAAAGTAAAAATTAATAAACATCCTATTTTTACTAGAAAAAAAAATGATTTATATTGTGAGGTACCAATAAATTTTTCTTTAGCTGCTTTAGGAGGAGAAATTAGAGTACCTACTTTAGATGGAGGTATAAAATTTAATATACCATCTGAAACTCAAACAGGAAGATTATTTCGTATTAAAAATAAAGGAATTAAATTTATTAATAGTAATTATTATGGAGATTTATTATGTAAAATTTTAGTGGAAACTCCTATTAATTTAAATAAATATCAAAGAAAGTTATTATATAATTTAGGACTTACTTTAGTAGGAAGTGAAAATGTTAATAATCCTAAAACTAAAAGTTTTTTTGATCGTGTAAAAAAATTTTTTGATAATTTAACTAACTAAATTATTATATATAGGAAATTTTTTACATATCTTAATAATTTTGTTTTTAATTTTGTTAATAATTTTATCATTATTAATATTATTAAGTATATTACATATAAATTTTGTAACTTTTTTAATTATTTTTTTTTTTATTTTTCTATAAGTTATACATGTTGTTCCTATTCTAATACCAGATGTAATAAATGGTTTTTTATTATCATCTGGTATACAGTTTTTATTTACAATAATATTAGCTAAATTAAGTTTTTTTTCAGCTTGTATTCCAGTAATATTTTTATTTTTTAAATTAATTACAAATAAATGTGTATTTGTTCCATTGGAAACAATTTTAAAATTATTTTTTATAAATTTTTTACACATATATTGAGAATTTTTAACAATTTTTTTTTGAAATTTTATAAATTTTGGATTTAATGCTTCCTTAAAAGATATTGCTTTGGCAGCTATTACATGCATTAATGGCCCACCTTGTGTTCCAGGAAATACAGATGAATTTATTTTTTTATATAATTCAATATTATCTCCTCTTGCTAATATCATACCACCTCTTGGACCACATAGTGTTTTATGTGTAGTAGTAGTTACTATATCTGCATATTTAAGTGGATCTGGATATATTTTAGCAACTACTAATCCTGCAATATGTGCCATATCTATTAATAAATAACTATTGTATAAATTTGCTATATATTTTATTTTTTTTCAATTACATATTCTAGAATAAGAGGAAAAACCTGCTATTATTAGTTTAGGTTTATATTTTTTAGATAGAAATTCTATTTTATTATAGTCTATTTTTTCTTTTTTATTTAAGTAATAGAATTTAGAATTATATATCATACCAGAAATATTAATTTTTGATCCATGGGTTAAATGACCTCCATGATCTAATTTCATACTTAAGATAGTATCCCCAGGTTTTAAAATTGCATTATATGCAGCTAAATTTGCTTGTGAACCTGAATGTGGTTGTATATTTACATAATTTGCGTTAAATAATTTTTTTGCTCTTTTAATAGCTATTTTTTCTATTTTATCTATATATTTACATCCTCCATAATATCTATTTTTGTAGTATCCTTCAGCATATTTATTAGTTAATATTGATCCTTGTGCTTTCATTACATTTATACTAGCATAACTTTCTGAAGCTATTAAATTCAAGTTTAATTCTTGTCTTTTTTTTTCTAATTTAATTAATTTAAAAATTTTATCTATTTTTTTTATCATATTTTTTTATTTTATTTGCTTGTAAATATATAAAATCTAATATTATATTAGAAGCGGTTAATGATGTTATATCTGATTTATCGTATATTGGACTTATTTCAACTATATCAAAACCTATTATATTAATTTTTGTAAGATTTCTTATTATTTTAAGTATTTTATATATTGTAATACCTCCTATAACAGGAGTACCAGTTCCCGGTGCAAATGATGGATCTATACAATCAATGTCAAAAGTTATATATGTAGGTAAATTATTAGTAATATTAATAATTTTATTAATAATTTTTTCAGTTGAAATTTTATTTGTTTTTTCTGCATTAATAATTTTAATATTATTATTTTTTTCTATATATGTTCTTATTCCAATTTGGATAATATTTTTTTTTGAAACTATTTTTTCTTTTATTATTTGATATATTATAGAACCATGATCATACATATTATTTTCATAATATGTATCTGTATGTGCATCAAAATGTATGAGAGATATTTTTTTGTAAAATTTTTTGTATGTTCTTAATATTGGTAATGTTATATAATGATCTCCTCCTATAAAAATTATATTTTTTTTTATTTTTAATAAATTTGTTACTATTTGATTAATTTTTTTATTTAAATTTTTTATATTTCCTTGCTTATATATTAAATCTCCTCCGTCTATAACTTTAATATATTTTTTAAGTTCTATATTTCATGGTCATTTTATTTTTTCTCAACATAAATTTATTGATTCTTTTCTTATACTGTTAGGACCTAATTTACTACCTGGTTTACCTGTACTACATATTTCACATGGTATACCGATTATTATAATATCAAATATATCCTTAATAGAGTATTTTTCTTTTATTAATAAAGGAAATCTCATAAATCCAAATGGATTAGATATTAAAGATATATCTTTTTTTATTATTTTCATGTTATTCTAAATAAGTTTTATATTTTAAAAATTTACTTAATTTTTTACATATTTTTTTATTTATTTTTTTATTTTTTTTAAAAAAATTATTTATTTGATTTTTATTTATTTGTGTATATTTTAACATTTTTAAAATATTATCATTTTTACTAATAAAAATTTTTTTAATTCTTTTTTTTTTCTTTACATATACTAATAATGTTTCTATTTTACCAAATAAATTATGTATATTACTTAATATATTTTGATATGCACCTATCATAAAAAATATTATTTCCGGTATATTTTTATATTTAGGAATAGTTAATGTATTACTAATCTTTTTTTTATTTATATATTTATTTATTTTACCATCTGAATCACATGTAATATCTAATATATATATATTTTGTTTTTTTTTATTATTTAATATTTTTATGGGAGATATAGGAAAAATTTGTTTTATACCTCAACTATCTGGTAAAGATTGAAATAGAGAAAAATTTATATGTATTTTATTAGATATATATAAATTTACATATTTTTTTTTATTTTTATCTTTTATTATTTTATTTTTTTTTATATATATAAGTATATTTTTATATATTATTTCTATTAATTGTTTTTCAATTATATTTAATTCTGTTGATTGATAATATTTTTTAATTTTTTTAATTTTTTTAAATATTTTATTTTCATTTATATATATATTTGTTTTGATTTTTTTTCATAAATTTAGGTACTTAATTATTTTTTTTTTTTTAATATAATGGTTATTAATTAATTTTTTAGATATATTTTTAATTTTATTATTTTCTATGTTAGTTATATTAGATATTAGTATTGTATGATGTGCTGTTATAAATCTACCTGATTCTGTAATAATTTTAGGTATAGGAACTTTATATTTTTGACATAATAAATTAATTATTTCTAATATTTTTAATGTATATGTATCTAAATTATAATTTATACATGATTTTTTATTATAATAATTAACTGCTAATCCTCCGCCAAAATCTAAGTATTTAATTTTTATTTTAAATATTTTATATAAATCTATATATATTTTAACAAATTCTTTAAAATTTTTTTCTAAGTATTTAATATTATTTATTTGTGATCCTATATGACAATGTAACAAATTAAATTTGTTAATAATATTTTTTTTTTTAAATATTTTAATAGAATTTAGTATTTGTGATGTGTTTAAACCAAATTTAAATTGTGATTTATTTTTTTTATTATTAAATTCTAAAGCATTTAATTTAATTCTTATTCCTATATTTAGATTACTTTTTTTTATATATTTTGTTATTAAAGTTATTTCTTTAATTTTTTCAATTATTAAATATACTTTATGCCCTATTTTTGATGCTATTTTAGCTAAAAGTATGTATTTTTTATCTTTATATCCGTTACATAATATTTTAATTTTTTTATTTGCGTGTACTAATATAGTCATAAGTTCTGCTTTAGAACCAGATTCTAAACCTATTTTATATTTAGTATTTTTTAATATATATCTTATGACATAAGATTCTTGATTAACTTTAATAGGATATACTAAATAGTATTTAGTATTTAAATTATTTAATTTTATATTTTTTTTGAATGAATTATAAATTAATTTTATTCTATCTTTAATAATTTGTGGAAAAGATACCTTAATAGGTAATTTATTTTTTTTGATTATTTTTTTAATTTGAAAATATTTTTTTTTTTTATAATTTATACATATATTTATATTACCTTTTTTATCTATATAAAAATATTTTTTTTTTTTATTTTTTTCTTTTTGTTCTTTTTTATTAATATTCATTATTAGTATTTAAATTTATGAAATTATTTTTCACAATTGTTGATTGTTAATGTATACTTATTTAAGTATAATTATTGTTTATTTTAGATTATTTTATAATAAAATTATTTGTTTAATCTATTGGAGATTTAAAATATAATGAATTTATATTATTTTACTTCTGAATCAGTATCAGAAGGTCATCCAGACAAAGTTGCTGATCAGATATCTGATGCTGTTTTAGATTTTATTATTTCTAAAGATAAATTTGCTAAAGTAGCTTGTGAAACTTATATTAAAAATAATATTGTTGTAGTTGGAGGAGAAATAAATACATATGTATCTTTAAGTATAGAGAAGATTGTAAGAGATACTATAAAAGATATTGGTTATATTAATTTAAATGATTTTTTTAATTTTAATTCTTGTGTAATAATTAATATTATTAGTAAACAATCTTTAGATATATGTATGGGTATTAAAAAAAATAAATTTTCTGATCAAGGTGCAGGAGATCAAGGTATTATGTTTGGTTATGCAACGAATGAAACTGATGTTTATATGCCTGCTCCTATTTTATATGCTCATAGTTTAGTTAAAAGACAATCTGAATTAAGAAAAAATAAAGTTTTATCTTGATTATGTCCTGATGCCAAAAGTCAGATAACATTTGTATATAATAAAAATGTAATAGTTGGAATAGATACAGTAGTATTTTCTACTCAACATTTAGATTATATTTCATATAGCGAATTAAAAGAAGCTATTATGGATGAAATTATATTTTATGTATTACCTAAAAAATGGTTAAATAAAAATACTAAATATTTTATTAATCCTACAGGTAGGTTTGTTATTGGTGGACCTATGGGGGATTGTGGTTTAACAGGTAGAAAAATAATTGTTGATACTTATGGTGGTATTTCTAGACATGGTGGTGGGGCATTTTCCGGTAAAGATCCTTCTAAAGTCGATAGATCTGGTGCATATATGGCTAGGTATATAGCTAAAAATATTGTTGCAGCTGGTTTAGCAGATAAATGTGAAATACAAATTTCTTATGCTATTGGTATAGCATTACCTACATCTATTATGATAAATACTTTTGGTACTGAAAAAGTTTTATCACAAAAAATATTGGAAGCTGTAAATATTTTTTTTGATTTAAGACCTGGTAAAATTATTAAAAATTTAAATTTATTAAATCCTATATATTACAAAACTGCATCTTATGGACATTTTGGTAGAGAAGAATTTTCTTGAGAAAAAATAGATAAGGTTAATTTATTGTTGGATTTTTTTAATATTAAAAATTAATTTTTATTAATAATATTTATCATATATTTAGCTTTTGGATATATTATATTAATATTGTTTTTATTTTTTAATATATTTGATATTTTTTGTTTAGATTGTAATCTATTTGTTATTATTTTTTTTTTAGTTTTGTATATATTTTTTTTTATTTTATTTATGGATGTTTTTTTTTTGTATATTATATTATTGTTTTTTATATAACATATATGAATATCCATTATTGAATTATATATTATAATGTAATATTTTTTTTTTCTATATTTTATTTTATTTATTTTTTCTTTTATAATATTAAATGTATTTATTTTAATTAATTTAATGTTTTTATATTTTAAAGAAAATATTTGTGCTATATTTAATGATATATTTTTACTAATTATACTTCCTGGACCATTATTAATTAAAAAATAGTTAATTTTTTTTAGATTAATTTTATTTTTTTTAATAATTTTTTTAATTAATATTAATATATTTTGATTATTTTTTTTTTTATTTATTTTTTTTTTAGTAAATATATTGTTATTATATTGTATAGCTACTGAATATAACTCGGTAGAAATATCTATAGATATAATGTTTTTTTTCATAATTATTTAATTATTTTATAATAAAAGTTAATATTTTTTAAGATAGTAACATGAAAAAAATTAATTTGTTAGATTTAAATAGAAGTATGTTGAAAGATTTTTTTTTAAATTTAGGGGAAAAAGAATTTGTTGTTAAACAAATTATGTTTTGGATTTATAAAAAATTTTGTTTTAATTTTTTTTTAATGAATAATATTAGTAAAAATTTAAGGAATAAATTATTTTTTTTATCAGAGATTAAATTACCTAAAATATGTGACATTAAATATTCTATTGATGGAGTAATTAAATTAGTTTTAGATGTTAATAATGATTTGATTGAAACTGTGTATATACCTGAAAGAAATAGAAGAACTTTATGTATTTCTAGTCAAGTGGGATGTCCAGTAAAATGTAGTTTTTGTGCTACTGGTAAAATGAAATTTAAAAGAAATTTATTAGTTTCAGAAATAATAGGACAAATTTTATTAGTAATTAATTTTATTAAAAAAAAAATGTTATTATTAAAAAATAATAAATATATTACTAATATAGTTTTTATGGGTATGGGAGAACCTTTATTAAATTTTAATAATATTGTGGATTCTATAAAAATTATGTTAGATGATTATGGTTTTTCTTTTTCTAGAAGAAAAATTGTATTATCTACTTCTGGAATTGTACCTTATATTTATAAATTAATAGGTGTAGTAGATGTAATAGTTACTTTATCATTACATGCTCCAAATAATTTATTAAGGAGTAAGATTATGTCTATTAATAATAGATATAATTTACATGATATACTTAAAGCAATGGATGCTTATATAAAATATTCTCGTTCTAATAAAGGTAAATTAAATATTGAGTATATTATGTTGCATAATATTAATGATAGTTATAAATGTGCTAAACAATTAATATATTTACTTAAAAATTTTTCTGTAAAAATTAATCTTATACCATATAATGGTTTATATAATAATTTTTATACTAAAAGTAGTTATGAAAAAATATTATGATTCCATAATTTTTTAAAATCAAAGAATTTTTTTTCTTTTATTAGAAAAACTAGAGGTTTAGATATTAATGCTTCTTGTGGTCAATTATTTAAATAATATTAATTTTAATTAATAATTCAATTTTTATGAATAACAAAAAATTAAATTCTTTAGGTAAAATTTTAGTTAAGTATAGAAAAATATTGAATTTTACTCAAAAAGATATTTCTAAAAAATTATGTTTAAAGTTAGATTTAATTCGTGATATAGAGAAAGATGTATTTCCTGTAAATATTCCTTGAGTATTTTATTGTGGTTATATATATTCTTATGCTCGTTTAGTAAAAGTTTCTAAAAAAAAAATAGTTTTTTTTTTAGAAAAACATGAAGATAAAAATTATTATATTTCTAATCAATTGATTAAAAGAAAAGTAAATCAAAATATATTATTTAATAATGTTTTTTTTTTATTAATTAAATATTTATTATTATTTTTTTCTTTTTATTTATTTTTAAAGTTTTTAAAGTTTTTTTTATATAAAATATTTAATAATTATTTTTAAAAATTTTATTTTTATGAGTAAATTATTAGTTAAATCTGTTAAAGGTATGCATGATTGTATTCCAAATGATATTTTAATATATAGAAATATAGAAAGTATTTTTAAAATATTAATGAAGATTTATTGTTTTCAGGAAATTAGATTACCTATTATAGAAAAAACTTCTTTGTTTAATAGAAGTTTAGGGTTATACAATAATATTGTAAGTAAAGAAATGTATTCTTTTGTAGATCGTAATGGATTAAATTTAAGTTTAAGACCTGAAGGTACAGCAGGGTGTTTACGTGCTTATATACAAAATAATTTATTTTCTAATAAAATTTTGAATAAATTATGATATTTAGGACCTATGTTTAGATATGAAAATACTCAAAAAGGTAGATTTCGCCAATTTTATCAAATAGGAGTAGAAGTATTTGGATATAAAAATATTAGTATTGATATAGAATTAATATTAATAATAAAAAAATTATGGGAAAAATTAGGTGTAGTAAATTTATTAAATTTAGAAATTAATTGTATTGGTTCTATAAAAGATAGAAATAAATATTTAGTAAATATTAAAAAAGTAATATATAATAAAAAAAATGGAGTTTTAAATAATTTGGATTTCAATAAAATAAATTTTTTTAGATTATTAGATAGTAAAAATAAAAAAATTAAAGATTTTTGTAATAATTTACCAAGAATAATAGATTTTGTTAATTGTGATTCTTTATATAGTTTTAAAAAATTATGTAAAAATTTAACTATTTTAGGTATTAATTATAAAATTAATTATAAATTAGTTCGTGGTTTAGATTATTATAATGATTTTGTTTTTGAATGAACTATTAATTATGGAGGTAAAAAATCTATTTGTTCTGGAGGTAGATATGATAATTTATCTAAACATTTGTCAAAATTTTCTATTCCTGCAGTAGGTTTTGCTATAGGTTTAGATAGATTAGTTGATTTATTAAAAGATAGTAATAAAAATATTTTTATTAATAAAAATAATATTGATGTATATATTATATCTTCTTTTAATAATAAAAGTAAAATATTAGGTATTAAAATTATGGAAAAAATTTTTGATTATTTTTATGATTCTGTTTCAATATATAATGATTATAGTGAATATAAAAATTTAGGTAAAAAAATTTCTAAAATAATAAAATTAAAACCACGTATTATTATTATTATTGATAAGAATGAAATAATTAATAATTTTATAACTATAAAAAATGTTTTTTTAAATGTACAAAAAAAAGTTTTTTTTAAAGATATAATTAATACGGTAATAAATTTTTTAAAGTAATTATTATAAATTTAATTTTTGAAATATATTTAAATGTTTACTTTTTTATTAGTTGGTAATACTAATGTAGGTAAAACAAGTTTTTTTAATTGATTAACAAAAACAAATTTAGCTATTAATAATAATATAAGTAATTTTACTTATGATTTTAATTATGGTATTTTTAATTTTAAAAATAAATATTTTATCTGTATAGATACATTTAGTATTTATAATTTAAAATTATTTAAAAAAAAAAATTTTAAATTTAAAAAAAATAGATTAATTTATGAAAATTTTCTTTATGTAATAAAAAATATTGATATTATTTGTTTATTGATTGATTTTAGTGTTGGAATAAATGAAAATGATGTTTTTTTTTCAAATTTTTTTTTAAAAAATATAAAAAAAAAAGTTGTTTTATTAATTAATAAAATAGATTTATGTAATGATTATTATTTAAATTTAAATAATTATCGTTATTTAGGAATAGATTTAATTTATCCTATATCTGTTTTGAACAGCAAAGGTATTGTTTTTTTTTTAAATGATATTATATTTAAAAAAAATATATTAATAAAAAATAAATGTACTTTTTATAAGAAAATTATTTTTTTTTGTATTAATTTAGATAAATATAATTTTATTTTAAAAAAATTACATAATTATTTATATAATAATTATATTAAAATAGTTATTTTAGGTAAACCTAATGTTGGTAAGTCTACTTTTATAAATTTTATAGTAGGTAATAATAGATCTATTATATCTTCTAAATCGGGTACTACTAAAGATTTTATAACATGTTATATAAATATTGATAATAATAATTATATAATTAGTGATTCACCAGGTTTAAATAAATTTACTGAAAAATTATATATTAAAAATAAATATTTCTTTTTAAATAAGATTTTTGAATTTAAAGTAATTTTTTATTTAGTAGATATTAATATGGGTTTAACTAAATATGATTTAGTTTTATTAAATTTGTTTTTAAAATATGGTAAAATAGTAACGTTGATTTTTAATAAATGTGAATTATATAATAAATTATATTTAATTAAATATAAAAAATATATTTTATCTAAATATAATTTTATAAATTATTTAAATATTTATTTTATATCTGCTATTAATTTAAAAATTAAAGATATATCAATTTTGTTTAAAAAATTGGTTTTTGATTATAAAAATATATTTTTAAATAAATTTACTAGTTTAAAATTAACTAAGTTTTTAAAAAAATCAATTATTAAATTTTATGGTGAATTTAAAGAATCAATTAAATTAAAATATGCTCATATGGGTGGTTATTATCCTTTTACAATTGTTATACATGGTAAAAGAATAAATTTATTAAGTTATTCTTATAAAAGATATTTAATGAATTTTTATTTAAAAAAATTACAATTTAAAGGTTGTAAAATTTTTTTAAAGTTTAAAGAAATTTAATTTTTCTAATAAAAAAGTATAAATTATTATTTTAAATTTTCAATCGCTATATTTAGATAGAGGAAAGTCTGGACTCCTAGGATAGAATGCCAGGTAATAACTGGAAAATTAATTTTTATGAAAAGTACAACAGAAAATAACCGCTTTTAATGTTTATTGTATTAAAAGTAAGGATGAAAAAGTATGGTAAGAGCATACTATATTTTATAGTAATATAAAATATGTGTAAACTCCATTTGGAGAAAGGTTAAATTAGATATTTAGATATGTTTTTAAAAACGTACTTATCCTTACGGATATTTAAATATCATGGTAAACCGATTGAGTTATTAAGTGATTAATAACCTAGATAAATGATTGTTAAAACAGAATCCGGCTTATATAGTTTAATATATATTATATTTTTAGAGTTAGTTTTTTTTAAATTTATGTTTTATATTATTTTATATTTTTTTAAAAAAAAATATTCTAATTTTTTTATAAAAAAATTATTTTTTAAAATATGTACAAATGTAATAATATATTTGTTTTAAGAATTTTTTTAAAAATATATTATTTAATATAATAATATATAATTATTAATGATAATATAAATTTTTATGTTAAAAATTTTTAATACTTTAAGTAGGAAAAAAGAATTATTTAAATCTATTACAAATAAGTTAGTTAATATATATGTGTGTGGTATTACAGTTTCTAATTATTGTCATATAGGACATGGACGTACTTTTTATTTTTTTGATATTTTAGTAAATTATTTAAAACATATTGGATATAAATGTAATTATATACGTAATATTACAGATATAGATAGTAAATTAATTAAAAAATCTTTTAAAGAAAATATTTCTTTTAAAAAAATATTTAATAATATGATTTTAAGTATGTATAAAGATTTTGATTCTTTAAATTTATCTGTTCCTAATTTTGAACCTAAAGTTACTGATAATATAAAATTAATAATTAGTGAAATTAGTAAATTAATTAAAAATAATTTTGCATATATTAATATTAGTGGAGATGTATGTTTTTCAATTAAAAAATATTTAACTAATAATAGTTTTTTTTTTAATAGAAATATTAAAAATATAAATAGTGATTTTGTTTTATGAAAAATAAATAAAAATAATATTAATTATGGATGATTTTCTCCTTGAGGAAAAGGAATACCTGGATGGCATATAGCATGTTCAGTAATGAGTAATAAATATTTAAGTTATAATATTGATATACATGGTGGTGGTTGTGATTTAATATTTCCTCATCATGAAAATGATTTAATACAATCTAAGTGTTTATATGGTGAAAAATATTTATCTAATTACTGAGTACATACTGGTATGGTATTAAATTTTAAAGGCAATAAATTATCTAAATCAAGTATTAGTGATGTATATTGATTAAGTGATTTATTAAATTTATATCATGTAGATATAATTAAATTATTTTTTATGTCTACTCATTATAGAAAAAATTTAAATTTTAATATTTTAGATTTAGAAAAATGTAAAATATGTATTAATAAATTATATTTATGTTTAGATGATTTAAATTTAAATATTTTTTTAAATAAAAAAGATTTTTTAGATTTTAAAGAATTTGATGATTTATTTTATAATTTTATGAATAATGATTTAAATATTCCTAAAGTATATACATTAATTTTTCATATGATGCATGAAATTAATAAATTTAAATCTAGTAATCGTTTATTAGCTAGTAAATTAGCATGTAAAATGCGTTATTTTTCTAATATTATTGGAATATTAAATTGTGATGTTTCTTTATATTTAAGAAATATAGATAGTAATAAAAAAAATAAAATTATTAAAAAAATTAAGAGATTAATTAGAGTAAGAAATTTAGCTCGTAAGAAAAAAAAATGAAATATAGCTGATTTGTTACGTAATAAATTACGTAAATTAAATGTTTTAGTAAAAGATAAAAAAAATTTTATTTCAGATTGATATTTAAAGTAATTTTTTATTATTTTTTATGTATATTTTAATAATATTTTTTAGTAGTATTGATATAGTCATTAATCCAATACCACCTGGTGTGGGAGTAATGTATTTAGCTATTTTTTTTGCTTCTAAAAAATTTATATCTCCTACTATTTTATTATTTATTTTATTTATTCCTATATCTATTATTATGGAGTTTTTTTTTATCCAATGTGTAGGATAAGCATTATATTTACCAATTGCACTAATTAATAAATCAGTATTTTTAATATATTTTTTAATATTTTTAGTTTTTCTATTTGATAATGTTACTGTACATCCTAAGTTAATTAGTTCCATACTCATAGGTTTGCCTACTAAGTTTGATGTACCAATTATTAAAGCATTTAAACCTACTAATTTTATTTTATTTAGTTTTAATAATTTTATTACTCCTTGTGAAGTACATGGATGTATTACAGGATCTCCTTGAGATAATTTACCTATATTAATAGCATGTAGACCATCTACATCTTTTTTAGGATTTATTTTATTGATTATTTTATTTGTATTTAAATGTTTTGGTATAGGTAATTGAATAAGTAAGCAATCAATTTTTTTATTTTTATTTATTTTTTTTATTGTTTTAATTATTTTTTTTTCTTTTGTTTTTTTTTTAAATTTTTTAATTTTATATTTTATACCTACATAGTTAAAATTTTTGCATTTTTCTTTTATATATATATTTGATGTAATATTGTTACCAATATTTATAATTAGTATTTTAGGTTTTCTTTTATATATTTTTTTTAGTAAGTAAATTTTTTTTTTAATTTTATTTCTTATTTTTTTTAAATATATATTTCCATATAGTATTTTACAATTCATTATTTAATTGACTTTATAAATATATTAGTGTTAATATTATTTTATTACGCTCTTAGCTCAGTTGGATAGAGCAACAGCCTTCTAAGCTGTAGGTCACAGGTTCAAATCCTGTAGGGCGTGTTAATTTAATATATAAGATTTATTTTTTTATAAATATTTTTTTTTTAAAAGATAGTTTTAAAATTTCTTTAATATTTTTGACTGTATATATTTTAAGATTTTTAGTTATATTTTTATTTATTTCTTCTAAATCTTTTTTATTTTCTTTAGGAATAATTACTTTTTTAATTCCTCCTCTTAATGCAGCTAAGAGTTTTTCTTTTAAACCACCTATGGGTAGTATATTTCCATATAAAGTAATTTCTCCAGTCATTGCTATATTAGATTTTATTTTATTTTTAGTTAAACTTGATATTATTGATGTACAAATTGTAACTCCTGCACTTGGACCATCTTTAGGTGTTGCTCCTTCAGGAATATGTATATGTATATCATTTTTATTATAAAAATTTTTATCAATTTTAATTGTTTTAATTAATGTTCTTACTACAGTTAAAGCAATTTTAATAGATTCTTGCATTACTTCACCTAAAGAACCTGTGTATGTTAATTTACCTTTTCCGGGTATACATATAGATTCTATATTAATAATTTCTCCTCCTGTTTCAGTTCAAGCTAATCCTGTTACTTGACCTATAGGATTTCTTTTTTTTATTTTTTCATAATTATATTTTTTAATTCCTAAATATTTTTTTAAATTTCTTAAATTTACTTTAATTGATTTACATTTTTTATTTACTGTAATTTTTTTAACTGTTTTTCTACATATTTTAGATATTTCTCTTTCTAGTGATCTTACACCAGCTTCTCTAGTATAGTATCTAATAATATTTGTAATTACTTTTTTACTTATAGATATTTCTTTATTTTTTAAAAAATTATTTTTGATTTGTTTTGGAATTAAATATTTTTTAGCTATGTTTAATTTTTCATTTTCTGTATATCCTACTAATTTTATTATTTCCATACGATCTAATAATGGCGGTGAAATATTATTTATTGAATTAGCAGTAGCTATAAACATTATATTAGAAAGATCATATTCTATTTCTATATAATGATCATTAAACATATTGTTTTGTTCTGTATCTAGTACTTCTAGTAATGCTGATGAAGGATCTCCTCTCATATCAGAAGATATTTTATCAATTTCATCTAATAAAAATAATGGATTAATAACCTTTGATTTAGATATTTTTTGTATAATTTTACCTGGCATAGATCCTATATATGTTTTTCTATGTCCTCTAATTTCTGCTTCATCTCTAATACCTCCTAATGATATTTTAATGTATTTTCTTCCTGTTGCTTTAGAAATTGATTTACCTAATGATGTTTTACCTACACCAGGAGGTCCTATAAAACATAATATTGGTCCTTTAACTTTATTAGATCTGTTTTGTACAGCTAAATATTCTAAAATTCTTTCTTTTATATGATTTAATCCATAATGATCTTTATCTAGAATTTTTTGTGCATCGTTTAAATTTTTTTTTATTTTACTTTTTTTATATCATGGTATTTGTATTATTCAATCTATATAATTTCTTATTACAGTTGCTTCTGCTGATAAAGGAGACATTAATTTTAGTTTTTTTAGTTCTATTTTTGTTTTTTTTTTTATTTTTTTTGGTATTTTTGTATTTTTAAATTTTTTTTGTATTGTTTTATATTCATTTAATGAATTAATATCTCCTAATTCTTTTTGTATTGCTTTAATTTGTTCGTTTAAATAATATTCTTTTTGACTTTTCTCCATTTGTTTTTTTATTCTACTACGTATTTTTTTTTCTATTTTAAGAATATTAATTTCTGATTCTATTACAGATATTAGATATTCTAATCTTTTATTAATATCAATTATTTCTAGAATATGTTGTTTTTTTTTTAATTTTAATGGAATATGAGTAGCTATAGTATCTGCTAATTTAATAGGATTATTAATATTATTTAGAGAATTTAATATTTCTATAGGAATTTTTTTACTTAGTTTTATATAATATTCAAATTGATTAATTAATGTTTTTGTAATAATTTCCTGTTCTTTTTTGTTTATTTTTAATTCATGAATTTTTTTTATTAATGCAATAAAATATTTACCTTTATCTTGTATTTCTATTATTTTAGCTCTTTCTAGTCCTTCAACTAAAATTTTTATTGTACCATCAGGTAATTTAAGTACTTGAAGTATAGAAGATACAGTACCAACTTTAAATAAATCATTTACATTAGGTTCATTATTTGATGCTTTTTTTTGAGCTACTAAAAGAATTTTTTTATTTTGTTGCATAGATAATTCTAAACAAAATATAGATTTTTTACGTCCTATAAATAAAGGAACAATCATATTAGGATATACTACTATATCACGTAGTGGTAAAATTAGGATCTCAGTATTTTTTTGAGATCTTTTTAGATGCATATTTTGACCTCTTATTTAGTATTTTTTTTATATATTATATTAGGTTTAGTTTTTTTATTTATAACATTTTTATTTATTATTATTTTTTTAACATCTTCCATTGAAGGTATATTATACATTAAATTTATTAATATATCTTCTAATATATTTTTTAATCCTCTAGCTCCTATTTTTTTTTTAATTGTTTTTTTAGATATTTGTATTAAAGATTTTTTTGTAAATATTAAATTTATTTTATATAATTTAAATATATTTTTATAATATTTAATTATTGAATTTTTAGGTTTTATTAATATTTCTTGTAAGTTTTTTTCATTTAATTTGTTTAAATGTGTTACTATAGAAAATCTTCCTATAAATTCTGGTATTAAACCATAATTTATTAAGTCTTGTGTTTCTATTTTATTTTTTTTTTTTTTTTTAAAATTATTTATAAATCCTAAATTATTTGTATTTAATCTTGTGTTAATTATTTTATTAATTCCAATAAATGTTCCACTACATATAAATAGAATATTTGTAGTATCAATTTGTATATTTTCTTGATGAGGATGTTTTCTACCTCCATATCTTGGTACTGATGATATTGTACCTTCAATTATTTTTAATAAAGATTGTTGAACTCCTTCTCCGGAAACATCTCTGGTAATAGATAAATTAATTGATTTTTTAGATATTTTATCAATTTCATCTATAAATATAATACCGTATTGAGCTTTTTGAATATTAAAATCGCATTTTTGTAATAATCTGTATAATATATTTTCTACATCTTCACCTACATAACCTGCTTCTGTTAAAGTAGTAGCATCAGTAATAACAATTGGTATATCAATTATTTTTGATATAGTTTTTGCTATTAATGTTTTTCCTGTACCAGTTGGTCCAACCATTAATATATTAGATTTATTAGAAAAATAGTTTTTTGGATGATTTTTAGCTTCGTGAATAATTTTATAATGATTGTATATAGATGTTGATAATATTTTTTTAGTTGTATTTTGCCCTATAATGTATTTATCTAATTTTTTTTTTATTTTTTTTGGTGTATATTTTATAATATTTGGTAGATATTTTGTTTTGTTTTCGTTATTTGGTTGGTTAATTGTATTAAATTTTGTTATACATTCATTACATATAAATGAGTTTTTACCAATAATTATTTTTTTAACTTGATATTTAGATTTTTGACAAAAAGAACAATTTATATTGAAATTATTTGTTTTCATATTTTTAATATATTAATTCCTTTTTTTAATAATTTTATCTATTATTCCATATTTTAAAGCTTTTTTAGGTGATAAGAATTTGTCTCTTTCTATATCTTTTTTAATTTTTTCTAAATTTTGATTTGTATTATTATGTAACAAATTAATAATTTTATTTTTTATTTTTAATATTTCTTTTGTATGTATTTCTATATCTGATGCTTGTCCTTTAAAGTTACCTAATGGTTGATGAATCATAATTTTAGAGTTTGGTAAACTAAATCTTTTTTTTTTTTTACCTGATGATAAAATAATTGCTGCCATAGAACATGCTTGACCAATACAAATAGTATTTACATCTGGTTTTATAAAGTTTATTGTGTCATATATTGACATTCCTGATGTTATTATTCCTCCAGGAGAATTTATATATAAATAGATATCTTTTTTGTAATTTTCAGATTCTAAATAAAGTAATTGAATTATTATATTATTTGATAATATATCATTAATATATCCTGTTAAAAATATTATTCTATTTTGTAAAAGTTTATTATATAGAGTATTATTGTTGTAATTTTCTTCCATTTTTTAAAGTATTTTAATATTATTATTTAATTATTATAAATTTTATCTAGAATATTATTTATTAATTTATAACTATTATTAAATCCAAATTTTTTTGCTAAATTTATACTTTCATTTATTATAATTTTGTAAGGTATTTTTTTATTTATTTTTAATTCGTATATTGCAATATTTAATATAAAAAATTCTATTTTACCTATATATGTTTCTTTAAGTGTTAGAGATGAATAAATTTTTTTTTTAATGTATTTTTTATTTTTTTTAATTCCGTAGAAAATTCTATATAAGTAATATAAATTTACATTTTTAAATATTTTTGAATTCATTAATTGGAACTCTTTAATTTTTAGTTTTATATTTTTATTTTTTGATATTTTACAAGAATACATGATTTGTAATGCTAATTCTCTAGTTTTTTGATTTTTTAAAAAATACAATTTAAATATCCTTTATTTTATAATTATTTATTGTTACGAAAAATTATTCTTCCTTTATTAATATCATAAGGAGTTAATTCTACTGTTACTCTATCTCCTGTTAAAATTCTAATATAATTTTTTCTCATTTTACCAGATATATGTCCTATTATTAAATATCCATTATCTAATTTGATTTTAAACATAGTATTAGGTAAAGTTTCGATTACTATACCTTGTACTTCAATATTTTTTTCTTTCATTATTTTTATTTTTATTTGTTTTTTTTTTCTAAATATTTTTGCACTTCTATTGCTGCTATGCATCCTGATGCAGAAGCTGTAATAGCTTGTTTAAATTTATTGTTTATTACATCACCTGCAGCAAATATACCATTTATATTAGTCATAGATTGATATTTTGAATTTTTGTAATTTGTTATTATATATCCTCATTTATCTAGTTTAATTTTTTTTCTAAATATTTTTGTATTAGGTATATAACCTATTGTTATAAATAATCCATCTATTTTAATTTTTTTTTCCCTTTTGTTTTTTAAATTTTTAATTTTTATACTATTTAAATATTTTTTTTTTTCATATATTTTAATTATTTTATAATTTTTATAAAAAATAATTTTTTTTTCTTTAATTTTTTTATTTATTTTATGTATTAAAAATTTTTCAGATGTTAATTTTCTTCTATGAATTAAATATATTTTATTAACTATTTTAGATAAATATAATGATTCTTCTGTTGCAGTATTACCACCGCCTATAATAGCAATATTTTTATTTTTATATAGTAAACCATCACATGTTGCACATGTAGATATACCTTTTCCGTATAAAAGTTTTTCTTTAGACAAATTAAGTTTTCTCGGTTTACAACCTGTAGCTATTATTAATGATATACAATAATATTTTTTAATTTTACCTATTAATGTAATAATTTTATTATTATATTTTATATTTATAATAGTATCGTTAATTATTTTAGTACTAAATTTTAATGATTGTTTTTTTATATTTTTAATTAATTTAATACCTTTAATACCTTTATATTCTCCTGGCCAATTTTCTATTTTGTTTGATTTTATTATTTGTCCTCCTTCTTCATATCCTGTAATTAATAAAGGTTTAAGATTATATCTACTTGCATATATAGATGATGTATATCCTGCGGGTCCTGAACCTATAATTATAAGTTTTTCTATTTTTTTCATAATTATTTTAGATATTATTAAGTATATAATTTAATAAAATATAGTATAATTATTATACTAGTTTTTGTAATTTGATTATATATTATTTATATAATTAATATTTTAAAATTTTTATAAATGATAATTTTATGTTAGATATAAAATTTTTATTAAATAATTATGATAGATTTTCTAAAAAATTAAGTAGTAATATTTTATCTTTTGATATTAAAGAGATATTTTATTTATTTAATTTAAAAAAAAAAATTAAATTTGAAATTGAATTGTTACAGTCTAAACGTAATTTTTTTACTAAAAAATTTTTTTTTGTTTTAAAAGATAATTTTTTTTTTTTAAAAAATATAGTAAAGTTTTTTAAAGTTAATATAAATTTTAAAAAAAAAAAATTATATGAAATATCATTAATTTTACAAAATAAAATATTAGAAATACCTAATATACCTCATAAGAGTGTTCCTTTAGGTAAAAAAGATATAAACAATAAAATAATTTTATATTGGGGTTCTATAAAAAAAAAAAAGTTTAAAATTGTTGATCATATTAAAATCGGTAAATTATCAGGTAATTTAAATTTTAGTGATTCTAATAATGTTAGTGGTTCTGGTTTTGTAGTTATGAAAAATAATATTGCTATTTTGTACAGAGCGATATCTCAATTTATGTTAGATATACATATAAGAAAAAATTTTTATTCTGAGGTTTATGTTCCTTATGTTGTAAATATTTCTTCTTTGTATGGTACAGGACAATTACCAAAATTTTATAAAGATATATTTTATGTTAATACTAAAAGAGAAAAAAATATTAATTATGCTTTAATTCCTACGTCAGAAGTTTCTTTAATAAATTTATTTAAAAATAAAATTTTAGATGAAAAAGATTTACCTATTAAATTAGTTAGTAATACACCATGTTTTAGGTCTGAATCTAAATCTTATGGTAAAAATAATAGAGGTTTAATTAGATTAAAGCAATTTGATAAAGTTGAATTAATTCAAATAATTAAACCAGAAAATTCTATGTTAGCTTTGGAAAATTTAACTTGTGATGCAGAATTAATATTAAAAATGTTAAATTTACCTTATCGTAAAATTTTATTATGTAGTGAATTAATGAGTTTTAGTTCCTGTAAAACATATGATTTAGAAGTTTGATCTCCATTAGATAATTCTTATATTGAGGTTTCTTCATGTTCTAATACATGAGATTTTCAATCTAGAAGAATTAATATTCGTTATAAGGATAATAAATCAAGTAAAAATAAGTTTGTGCATATCATTAATGGATCTGGATTAGCAATTGGTAGAGTATTAATGCTTATATTAGAGAATTTTCAGGTAGATAATGGAATTATTAAAATCCCAGATGTTTTATTAAATTATATGGGTGGTTTAAAATTTATTAATTTTTAATAATTAATTTTTATGTTTAAAAAATTTTCAGTTGCACCTTTATATAAATATACAGATAGACACTGTAGATATTTTTATAGTATATTAACTAATAATGTTAAATTATATACTGGTATGGTTTGTGTGACTTCTTTTTTAAATAGGTATAAAAAAAAAAAATTATTATCTAATAGTATTAATAATGTACCTGTAGCAATACAATTTATAGGTAGTAATTGTAATAATTTATATAAAGCTGCTAAAATAGCTAGAAAATTAAATTTTTCTGAAATTAATTTTAATTTAGGTTGTCCTTCTAAAAGTTCTTATTTTGGTAAAATGGGATTTTTTTTAATGTCTAATATTAATAATGTTATTAATTGTATTAATTCTTTAATTTTAGGTGCTAAAAATATTCAAGTATCTATAAAACATAGAATAAATTATAATTATTGTTACAATAGTTTTTTAGATTTTATTGGTAATATTTCTTTGTTTACTAAATGTAATTATTTTATTATTCATGCTAGAAGTATATTAAAAAATAATTTTTCTACTAAATTTAATTTACAATTTCCTGTTTTAAATTATAATTATATTTATAAATTAAAAAAAGATTTACCTCATTTAAATATAATATTAAATGGTAATTTAAATAATTTAAAAGATATAAATAACCATTTAAATTATGTTGATGGAGTAATGATGGGTAGAAAAATTTATTCTGATCCTGGAATTTTATTTGATATAGATAATTATATTAATAGAAAAGATAGTAAAATAATTTTATCTTCTTATAAAAATAAAATTATTTTAAATAATAAAATAAGTTCTAAATTTAGATTAATTTTTTTAAAATTATATTTTTATATTATTAAAGAAATTAAGTTATATAATACACATCCTATTAATATACTTAAACATGTAGTTAATATTTTTAGAGGTATTAAATATGCTTCTTATTTTAAAAGAAGATTAATACAATCTTCTTATAATTTTAAATTTTTTTCATGTTTTTACGATTTTGAAAATTTTTTGTATAAAAAATTTATTTAGTTTTTTTATTTAAATACAAAAGTACTTTTTTACTACATTTAAAATATGGTACGATAATTTTTTTTTTATTTTTTTTTGTTTTTTTAAAGTTATTGTTATTTATATTTTTTTTATATATATTTAAGTAACCAAAATTTTTTATTAATATTTTTTTTTTTTTAATTTTTTTTGTAAAAAAATTAATTAGTTTTTTTAAAATATAAAAAATTTTTTTTTCGATATTATTTTATTTATATCATTAAAAATTTTTTTTATTATTATACTTAAATTAATTATTTTCATATTATTTTATTTTAGCTGTTTTAAATGCTTCTAACATAGTATTAAAACAATTATTGTTATTTCTTTTCTTTTTTTTTATATTTCTTTCTTTTTTATATATATGTAAATATAATAATCTATTTTTAAAATCTATATTTATTATTTTAGTAATTATAAAGTTATTTATTTTAATTTTATTTTTTTTTTTATCTGTATATTTTATATATCCTTCTATTCCTTCTTCAGTTAATACTTTAATATTATTTTTTTTAAATTTTATGATTTTAACTTTTAATGATATATTTTTTTTATGAATATTAATATATTTATTTATTGGATCTTCTGTAAGTTGTTTAATACCTAATGATATTCTTTCTTTTTCTACATCTATTTGTAGAATAGATACTTTGATTTTATCTCCTTTTTTATATGTATTTTTATTAATTTTGTTTCAAGATATATCTGAGGTATGTACTAAACCATTTATTCCTTTATCTAAATTTAAAAATATTCCAAAATCTGTAATTGATTTTATAGTTCCTATTATATTATCTCCTTTATTATAATATTTAGTAAATTTTATTCATGGATTAGGTTTACATTGTTTAATTCCTAAAGATATTCTACGTTTTTTTTGATCTATATTTAATATTATAGCTTCTATAGATTCTCCTATATTAAATATTTTAAATGGATTAATATTTTTGTTTTTTCAATCTATTTCAGAAATATGTGCTAAACCTTCTATACCTTCTTCAATTTCTATAAAACAACCATAATCAGTTAGATTGGTAATTTTACCTTTTATTTTACTTTTTAAAGGATATTTATTGTTTATATTTTTTCATGGATCTTCACTAAGTTGTTTTAATCCTAAAGAAACTCTTGTATTTTGTTTATCAAATTTTATAATTTTTACATTGATTTTTTCTCCTATTTTTAATATTTCATTAGGATGTTTTACTCTTTTTCATGCTATATCTGTTATATGTAATAATCCGTCTAATCCACCTAAATCAATAAATGCACCATAATCTGTTATATTTTTTACTATTCCTTCCAATATTAAACCCTCGTAAATATTTTTTATTAATTTCTCTCTTTCAAAATTATTTTCACTTAATATAACTGCTTTTCTAGATATAACTATATTATTATTATTTTTATCTAGTTTTATTATTTTAAATTCTAATTTTTTTTCTTCTAATTCAGAAAGATCTTTAATTGGTTTTACATCTATTAAAGAACCAGGTAAAAAAGCTTTTATTCCATTAATATCTACTGTTAAACCACCTTTTACTTTTCCATTAATTATTCCTTTTATTATTGTAGATTTTTTATATGATTTTTCTATATTAAGTCATGCTTTATATTTTTGTGCTTTTTCTCTTGATAAAATTGTTTCTCCATGCCCTCCAGAAATATAATCTACTAAAACTTCTACATTATCATTAATTTGGATATTAATTTTTCCTTTTGAATCTTTAAATTGTTCTATAGGAACATATGATTCTGATTTTAAACCAGAATCTATAATTACATTTTTATGATCTATATCTATTATTTTACCTTTAATTATAGAACCTTGTTTAATATTTTTTTTTTTTATTAATTTTTTAAATAGTTTTCCAAATATTTCGGCCATTTGTTTTTTAAGAGTAATAATATTAAATTAATTTTTTATTTTAAAAAGGTATATCATCAAAATCTATAGATAAATCTTCTGATTTATTTTGAGATATTTTATTTTTTTTAGTTTTGTCTTTTTTTTTTATATTATTTTTTAAATGGTTATGTTTTTTATTATATTTTTTAGTTCCAAGCATTTGCATTGTACCATTTATATTCACAATTATTTCTGTAGTATATCTATCATTTCCATTTTTATCTTGTCATTTTTTAGTTTTTAATGATCCTTCTATATAAATTTGTGATCCTTTACGTAAATATTCTGCTGCTATTTCTGCTAGTTTTCCAAATAATACTACTCTATGTCATTCAGTTTTTTCTTTGTTTTCTCCTGTATTTTTATCTTTTCATTTTTCTGAAGTAGCTAAATTTAAATTAGTTACTGTATTTCCTTTAGAAGTATATCTAATTTCTGGATCTTGACCTAAATTTCCTATTAAAATTACTTTATTAATTCCTTTGTTTACCATATATATAATATTTTAAATGAATTGGTTATTTAAATAATTTATTTTATTAAATAATTTTTATTATAAAATAAATATATTTAAAAATATACATACTTTTTATATTTTAATTTTTAATTTTTTTTTAAAAAAATTAGTATTTATGTGATACATAATTATCAAATCTAGATATTTTACCATTAAAAACTAAATGTATTGTTCCTGTTGGCCCATTACGTTGTTTACCTATGATAATTTCTGCTACTCCTTTCATATCTGAATTATCGTTATATACTTCGTCTCTATATATAAACATTATTAAATCAGCATCTTGTTCTATGGAACCTGATTCTCTTAAATCAGAATTTACTGGTCTTTTATCTATTCTTTGTTCTGAAAGTCTATTTAATTGTGATAATGCTATTATTGGAATTTTTAATTCTTTAGCTAAAAGTTTTAAAGATCTGGATATATCAGCAATTTCTAATGCTCTATTATCTAAATATGTAGATGATTTCATTAATTGAAGATAATCAATCATTACTAAACTTAATCCTTTATTTTCTTTGTATATTTTTCTAGTTCTTGACCGAACATCTGTTGGTGTTAATATACATGAATCATCTATAAAAATATTTTTTTTTTTTTTTAATATATTAATTGTACTTGATATTCTTGCTCAATCTTCATTATTTAATTTTCCGGTTTTAATTTTATTTTGATTTACTCTAGATAATGAAGATATTATTCTTATTATTATTTGTTCTGAAGGCATTTCTAAACTAAATATTAATACTGGTTTTTTTTGAGACATTGCTATATTTTCACATATATTCATAGCAAAAGTTGTTTTACCCATTGATGGTCTTGCAGCAATTATAATTAAATCTGATTTTTGTAAACCAAATGTTTTTTTATTTAAATCAATATATCCTGTATCTATACCAGTAATTTCTTTTTTTGGATTAGTATATAATAATTTAATTTTTTTTTTTGTTTTTTTAATTATATTAAATATATTTTTTGGTCCTGATGTTTTATTTAGTTCTTTTTCAGATATTTTAAATATTTTTGATTCGGCAATATCTATTAAATCTTTACTATTTTTACCTTTTAAATTAAAACTTGTTGTAATTATTTCATTTGCTGTATTAATAATTTTTCTAATGACTGATTTTTCTTTTATTATTTCAGCATGATAAATTATATTGGTTATATTTAATATATTTTGTGAAATTTGAGCTAGATAATTAAATCCTCCTATTAATTTTAAATATTTATTTTTTTTTAATGATTCTGAAAGTGTAATTAAATCTATAGGTTTATAGGATTTAGATAGATTTTGCATTTCTAAAAAAATTATTTGATGTGATTTTTGAAAGAAATCTTTATAATTTATTATTTCATAAATATTTTCTCATTTATCATTATCTAACATTAATCCTCCTATAACAGATTGTTCTGCTTCTATAGAATATGGAGGTATTTTATAAGAAGAAAATTCAATATCATTATTTATATCTTTCATATTTTAAAAATATATTTAGTTGTTTTATAATATTTATTATAAATATTATCATTATACAATATAATTAAAATTATGATTCCTATAAGTTTATATATACATATACCTTTTTGTTTTAATAAATGTCCTTATTGTTCCTTTTTAAGTTATATAGATTATAAAAATGTAAATATTAAAAAATATATTTTAAATATGATAAATGATTTAAAAGAAGATTTTGATTTTAAAAATGATAATAGATATATATATAGTATATATATTGGTGGTGGTACACCTAATGTTTTGAATTTTGATAGTATAAATTTTTTGTTAGAAAATATTTTTTTATTTTTTTTATGTAAAAAAAATATAGAAATTACTTTGGAAGTAAATATTTTAAATTTAAGTAAAAATGATATATTTAATTATTTTCAAATTGGTATTAATAGATTATCTGTAGGTGTACAAAGTTTTGATAATTATATTTTAAAATGTATTGATAGGAATTATACATGTAGTGATATATTTAAGATTATTGATAGTGTTAAAAATTATTTTATTAATTTTAATGTAGATTTAATATATGGTTTTCCAAGTCAAAGTATTAACAGTGCTATTAAAGATATATTTAATATTATAAAATTAGATATACCACATTTATCTTGATATGAATTAATAATTAAAAAAAATACTAGGTATTATAATTTGTTAAATAAAATTAATTATTCAAAGTTAGAAAAAATATTTTTTTTAGGTAAAAAAATTTTAGAAGAAAATGGTTATTTCCAATATGAAATATCTTCTTATGTAAAAAAAAAAAAAAATATTTGTTTACATAATGTAAATTATTGACGTTTTGGTGATTATTTAGGAATTGGTTGTGGTGCTCATGGTAAAATAACTTATTTAAATTATAAATATATATATAGAATTGTTAAAAAAAATAAATTAATTAATTATGTTAATGGATTTTATATAAAAAAAAAATATATTTTATCTATCAAAGATATTATTTCTGAATATTTTATATGTAGATTAAGATTATTAATTCCATTTTGTATTAAAGAATTTACTTTTTATACTGGATTAAAATTTAGTTTAATAAAAACAAAAATTGATTTTGCAATTAAAAAAAAATATTTAATTTATATAAATAAAAAAAAAAAATTTTTTTTAACTAAAAAAGGTTATTTATTTTTAAATGATTGTTTAGAAATTTTTTGTTAAATATTTTATATTTTTTTTATAAATAATTTATATTTTATATTTTGTGTATATTTCTTTTTATATAGAATTCATGTTTTTGGTATATAAAATGATTTATTTTTTTTATATGTTTCTATATATATAATACATTTTTTTTTTAATATATTATTTTTTTCTATTAATCTAATAATTAGATTAATTTTTTTATTTTTATATGGTGGATCTATAAATATTAAATTAAATTTATTATTATTTTTTTTTTTTAATCATATTAGTAAATCAATATTTATAATTGAATAAAGTTCTTTTTTAATTCATTTAAAATTTTTTTTTATGTTATTAAAAATTTTATATTTTTTTTCTATTAAAGTTACATGTTTAGCTTTTCTAGATATAGATTCTAAACTTAATATTCCACTACCTGCAAAACAGTCTAGACATATAGAATTTTTTATGAAAGGATTTAATCAATCAAATAATGTTTTTCTTATGCCTACTAAAGTAGGTTTAGTTGTTTTATCTCTTAGAATTTTAATTTTTTTACCTTTAAATGTTCCACCTATTATTTTTAAATAATTTTTATATTTCATATTTAATATTTAAAATTTAGTGTAAATTAATTTTTATTTATTATATTATAGTTTATAATATATATAAATTATGTTATATAATTTGTTTTTATTAATTTTTTATATGGAAGTTAATGATATTAATTTTGAAATATTTAATTTGATTAGATTAAGTAGTTATATATATAAAGTAAATTCTTGACCTATTTTGTCTTTAGAAAAAGAATATCAATTAATTAATCGTTTTTATTATTGTAATGACTTAGATTCTGCTAAAGAATTAATTCTTTATCATTTGCGTTTTGTAATATATATAGCAAAAAATTATTCTGGATATGGTTTACCTCAAGCAGATTTAATTCAGGAGGGTAATATTGGTTTAATGAAAGCGGTAAAAAAATTTAATCCTTTTTATGGAGTTAGAATTATATCTTTTGCAATTTATTGAATAAAAGCTAAAATACATGAATATATTTTAAGAAATTGGAAAATTGTTAAGATTGCTACTACTAAATCACAGCGTAAATTATTTTTTAATTTAAGAAAAATTAAAAAGAAATTTGGTTGATTTAATAATAAAGAAATTGATATTGTTGCACGTAGATTTAGTGTATCAAAAAAAGATGTTAGAGATATGGAATCACGTATGTTTTCTAAAGATTTAATTATTGATAAAAAATTTGATTATTATAATCCAATTTTTTATTCTTCTATTTTAGATAAATGTTCTAATTTTGCTTGTAATTTTGAAAGAATTAATTGAATAAAATACAATATTAAGAAATTAAAACAAGCTTTAAATTATTTAGACAATAGAAGTAAACATATAATAGAATCTAGATGATTATATAATAATAAAAAAATTACTTTAAAAAAGTTAGCGTTATATTATTCTGTTTCAGCAGAAAGGATACGTCAGTTAGAAAAAAATGCTATGAAAAAATTAAGATTAGTTTTAGAAAATAATTAATTTAATAAATAATATTTTATTTATAGGTTTATTGTGACTACTATATTAAGTGTTAGAAAAAAAAATTTAGTTGTTATGGGTGGTGATGGGCAAGCTACTTTTGGTAATACAATTATGAAAAGTAATGTACGTAAAGTACGTAAACTTTATAATAATAAAATTCTTGCTGGTTTTGCTGGTGGAACAGCTGATGCTTTTACTTTATTTGAATATTTTGAAAAAAAATTAGAAATGTATCAAGGTCATGTAATAAAATCTGCTGTAGAATTAGCTAAAGATTGAAGAACAGATCATAGTTTAAGAAAATTAGAAGCTTTATTAGCAATTACTGATATTAAATATTCTTTAATTATTACTGGTAGTGGTGATATTATACAACCTGAAAATAATTTAATTGCATTAGGTAGTGGTGGTTCTTATGCTTTAGCTTCAGCTAGAGCTTTGTTGGAAAATACTGATCTTGATGCACGTAGTGTAGTTAAAAAATCTTTATCTATATCTGCAGATATATGTTTATATACAAATCATGTTTTTACTATTAAAGAATTAAATTATTAATTATTTAAATTTGTTTTAATAAGGATATTTATTATGTATACTGAATTAACTCCTCAAGAAATTGTATATGAATTAAATAAATTCATTATAGGTCAAGATAATGCTAAAAAAGCTGTTGCTATAGCATTAAGAAATAGATGACGTAGAATGCAATTAAATGATGATTATCGTAATGAAATTACTCCAAAAAATATATTAATGATAGGCCCTACAGGTGTTGGAAAAACTGAAATTGCTCGTAGATTAGCTAAATTAAGTAATTCTCCTTTTATAAAAGTGGAAGCTACTAAATTTACTGAAGTAGGTTATGTTGGTAAAGAAGTTGATTCTATAATAAGAGATTTAGTTGATTATGCTATTAAAATGATAAAAATGCAATCTGTAAAAATTAATATGTCTAAAGCAAAAAAAATTGCTGAAGAACGTATAGTAGATATAATATTATCTAATAATAAAAATGTTGATAAAAAAGATTATTCACAATATAGAATAACTAGAAATTTGTTATTAGATAAATTACGTGAAGGTATTTTAAATAATGATATTATAGAAATTAATATTACTTCTCCTTCATTTGGCATTGAAATTATGTCTCCCCCGGGTATGGAGGAAATGACTAATCAGTTACAATCTATATTTAAAAATATTAGTAGTAGTCAAAGAAAAAAGATTCGTAAATTAAAAGTAAAAGATGCAATGAAGTTATTAATTGAAGAAGAATCAACAAAATTAATAAATTTTGATAACTTAAAACGTAAAGCAATAGATTTAGTTGAACAACAAGGTATAGTTTTTATTGATGAAATTGATAAAGTATGTAAAAGAGGAGAATCTTCTTCGGATTCTGGTATTTCTAGAGAAGGTGTACAAAGAGATTTATTACCATTAGTTGAAGGATGTACTGTATCAACTAAATATGGTGTAGTAAAGACAGATTATATTTTATTTATTGCATCTGGTTCATTTCAGTTTTGTAATCCTAGTGATTTAATACCTGAATTACAAGGTAGATTACCTATAAAAGTTAAATTAAAAGCTTTAACTTCTCATGATTTTGAAAGAATATTAGTTGAACCTAATATTTCTATAACTTCACAATATAAGGCTTTATTAAATGTAGAAGGAGTTAAAATTATATTTACTGATGATGGTATAAAGTATTTAGCTAATGTTTCTTGAAAAATTAATGAAAATACTGAAAATATAGGTGCTAGAAGATTACATACTGTTTTAGAAAAATTAATGGAAGATATTTCTTATAAAGCTAATGAATATAAAGGAAAATCAATTTTAATAGATTCTAGTTATGTAAAGAGTAAATTAGATAATTCATTTGTTAGTGAAGATTTAAGTAAATTTATATTATAGATATTTATCTTTGACATTTTTTACAAAAATATAAATTTCTTCCATATTTTTTTATTTTTTGAATTATATTTTTACAATAGAAACATTTTTTTCCTGATTTTTGATAAACTTTAAGTTTATTTTTAAAAAAACCATAGTTATAATTTATATTTTTATAATTTCTAATTATTGTTCCTCTATAAAATATAGATTTTAGTAATATTAATTTTATATTTATAACTAATGTTTTTATTTCTTTATAGTTAATAGAATTAGATTTCCTGTATGGATTTATTTTAGATAAGAATAAACTTTCATTTGCGTATATATTACCAATACCTGAAATAATTTTATTATCCATAATTAAATTATGGATGCATTTTTTTTTTTTTTTTGTTATTTTAAAAAGATATTTATGATTAAATTTTTTTTTAAGAGGTTCTGGTCCTAATTTAGAAATAATTTTATTTATTTTTTTTTTTGAATTGAATTTTAATAGATATCCAAATTTTCTTATATCATTATATCGAATAATTATTTTATTATTTAAAATTAAATCTCAATGATCATGTTTAGTTTTTTTTTGATTATTATTTATTAATAATATATTACCTGACATTCCTAAATGAATTAATAGGTAATATTTGTTAGTTTTAATAATTATAAATTTTGAAAATCTTTTTATTTTTACAATTATTTGGTTTTTTATTTTTTGAATTTTTTTAGAAATAGTATATTTTAATTTATTGTTGTATATAATAATTTTATTAATTTTTTTATTTAAGCAATTTTTTTTTAATTCTTTTTTAATTATTTCTACTTCTGGTAATTCTGGCATATTTATTTTTTTTTATTAAAATTTATATATAATTATATTTTTATTTTATATAATTAAAATATGAAAATAAAGTTTTGAAATAAAAATATTGCTATTAAATTAGCTTTAAATGAAGGTATATATTTAGAATATATTCATTGAGTAATAATTTATTATTTTAGATTTTTTTATTTTAAATATAATTCTTTACCTAATATTAGAAATTTAATAAATTTTTTAAATATTAAATATAATAAAAAATATGATAGTATTTTTTTATATAAACTTTTTCCTAAAGGTATAATGAGACAGGTTTCTAAAATATCTTGTTTACCTGAAAATGTTCAATGTTTTTAATTTAAAAAAATATTTTATTCATTATTATCAATATCTATTTTAAATTTTATTTTGTTTCTGTTTTTTTTTTTTATACTATTTATATAGTAAGATAAGTTTTTATATGATTTACTAAATATAATAATTTTTCATCTTTTTTTTTTAATTCTAATTAATTTAGGTATCGAAATATCTATTTTTTTATGTTTTTTTAATAAAAATTTCATTATTTTATATAATTTATATATATTATTATTATTATTATATTCAATTGATATTGAAGATTCATGTACGTAAGGTGGATAGTTAATTAATTTTCTTTCATATAAAATATTTTTTATGTTTTCTTTGTAATTATTAAATTTTAAGAGATTTTTAAATATATAATGTTGTGGAAATTTTGTAAGAAAAATAATTTTTTGTTTTTTATTTATATAATTTTTTTCTATGAATATATTATAATTTCTTATAAATTTTTCTATAGTTTCATAATTATTAGAATATAACATATTATCTATATTTAATATTATTAAATTAGGTTTAGGGATATTTTTATTTGTAATTAATTTATGTGATATTAGTATTTGTTGTTTTTTATTTTTAAAATTTGATTTTATAATACTAATTTTTTTTTTAGGAAATAATTTTATTAAATATTGTTTAATTTTTTTTGTACCTAAACCAAATTTATAAAATTTATTTTTTTTACATTTAATACATTTTTTTAAAACTTTTTTTTTTCTGCATTGATAGCAAATAATTTTATTTTTTTTTTTGTAAAGTACATATTTATTTTTACATAAATAACATTTTTGAATTGTTTTACAATATTTACATATTAATCAAGAATATCCATTTATATTAACTAATATATAAATATTTTTTTTATTTTTTATATATTTTTTTATATTTTTTTTAATTTTTTTTTTTATTATATAATTGTTTATATTAAAAATTTTTTTTTTAATTTTATATTTTTTTTGATATATTTTTATAAAATTATATTTTTTTATTTTACTTTGATAAAAACTTTTTATTGATGGTGTTGAAGAACATAATATTATTGGAATATTTTCTATTTTTGATCTTAATAATGCTATATTTTTAGAATTATAGGTAAAAAATTTATTTTCTTTATAATATTTACTGTGTTCATCTTCAATAATAATAAGGTTTAATTTTTTAAATGGAGTAAATATAGCTGATCTAGTTCCTAATATTATAAATATTTTGTTTTCTAATATTTTTTTTCATATTTTAATTTTTTTTTTTTTACATATTTTAGAATTAATAATTTCTATATTTATATTTATTTTTTTATATATTTTTTTTTTTATTTTTTTAATTAAATAATTTTCTGGTACTAAAATTAAGATTTGTTTTTTATGTTTAATATTTTTTTTAATTATATTTATATAAAAATTTATTCTTTTTTTAAATATAGTCATTAATAATCATATTTTTTTTTTTGTATATATTTTATTGATTATTTTTTTATATTTTTTATTTATATTTGTATATATATTTTTTTTTTTTATATGTTTTATTTTTTTTTTATATTTTTTTTTTGTATATTTAGGTATTAAACTAAATAAAAATTTATTAAATGATATTTTATAATATTGAGAACAAATTTTTATTAATTTAAATCATTTTTTATTGACTATTTTTTTTTTGTCTATTATTTTAATAATTTTTTTAATATTAATTTTTTTTTTTTTTTTACAAATATTAGAAATTATTCCAATTATATTTTTATTTCTCAATGGTACTATTGCTCTTTTACCTATATTAAGATTTTTATTTGTTTTTTTATAATAAATTAATTTTTTTATATTTTTTATAGGTAGTATTATTTTAACTGTAAACATGATAATATGTATTTATTTCTAATTTTTATATAAATTTAGGTATAATAATATGAAGAAAAATATACATCTTGAAAATAATTTATTAAAAGCTTTTTGTTCTTGTGGTAATATTATTAAAATATATTCTACTTTAAAAAAAAATTTTAACATAGATGTTTGTTATAAATGTCATTCTTTTTATACTGGTAAACAAAAAATATCTAATTCAAAAGGAAGATTAGATAATCTTAAAAAACGTTTTGATAAAATTAATTTTATTTTTTCTTAATTATATTTTTTTTTAAAAAAAATAACTTAAGAATTTTTTATTTTTTTTAAATAAATATTATACTATTTATATAATGAAATCTATAAAATGGTAATTTTAAAAATTAGTTTAATAATTATTTAATATACTTAAATAATTTCTATTTTTATTCCTAAATTATATAATTTTTTTTCTATATTTTCATATCCTCTATATATGTAATCTATATTTTTTATTGTTGTTATACCGTGAGCTACACATCCTGCAATAATTAAACTTGCTGCTGATCTTAAATCTTTAGCATTAACTTTAGTGCCAAAAATTTTTTTAGTTCCATTGCATAATATTTTATTATTTTTAATTTTAATTTTAGCACCCATTTTAATTAATTCATTAACATGATTAAATCTTTTTTTAAATATATTTTCTGTAATAATACTTTTACCTTTAGCTAATGTATTTAATACTGTAAATTGTGGTTGTAAATCTGTTGGAAAATTAGGATAAGGTAATGTTTTAATATTTACTGGATAAGGTCTTTTTGACATACTTAATTTTATGAAATCATTTCCAGTTTTTATTTTTGATCCTGATAATTTTAATTTATTTAAAACATTTGTTAATAAATTAGGGTTTGTATTATAACATATAATTTTCCCTCTTGAAATTGCTGAAGCAATTAAATATGTTCCAGTTTCTATTCTATCTGGAATTATTTTATATATTCCACCATGTAGTTTTTTTACTCCTAATATTTTTATTTTATTTTTACTATATAAAATTTTTGCACCTAAAGTATTTAAAAAATTTATTGTATCTAAAATTTCTGGTTCTTGAGCAAAATTTTTTATTGTTGTAACGCCTGTTATAAATATAGATGCTAAAATAGTTGTTATAGTTGCACCAACACTTATTTTAGGAAAAATAATATTGTTAGAAGTTAATTTTTTTTTTATTTTTACTGTAATATAATTATTTTCTAATTTTATTTTAGCACCTAATTTTTGTAATCCATATAAATGTAGATCTATAGGTCTTGAACCTATTTTACATCCTCCAGGAATATGTATTTTAATTTTTCCAAATTTTATTAATAATGGACTAATTAATCATATTGATGCTCTAATTTTTTTTATTAATTTTTTTGGAATATATTTTTTTTTTATATTTTTACTATTTATTATTAAATGTTTATTTTTTTTAATTTTTATTCCTATTTTACTAAATAGTTTTAAAGTAATATAAATATCTTTAATATTAGGAATATTTTTAATTTTTATATCTTCATTTGTTAATAAAGAAGCAAATAATATTGCTAATGCTGAATTTTTTGATCCTGATATTTTAACATTTCCTTTAATTTTTAAAGGTCCTAAAATTTGAAATTTTTTCATTTTTTTTTAGAAAAAAAGTATTATTTTAAATTATTAATAATGTTTAATAAATTAATAAAATTTTTTACCTTTCAGGAATATTTACCTATTAATAATCCATCAATATATGGATTTTTAATAATATTATAAATATTTTCATTATTTACTGATCCTCCATAAATAATTTTTATATTTTTCATTATATTTTTATTTTTAGAATTAATATATTTAATTATATATTTATTAATTTTTTCTATATGTTCTATATTAGCATTTTTACCTGTTCCTATTGCTCATATAGGTTCGTAAGCAATAATACTATTATTGAGTATTTTTATGTTTTTATTTTTAATAATATATTTGATTTGTTTTTTACATATTTTTTTACTTTTCTTTTTTATGTATTCTTTTATATTTTCCCCTATACATATTATAGGTATAAGATTAGATTTTTTACTTGCTATAATTTTTTTTAATATAATTTTATTATTTTCTTTGTGATATTTTTTTCTTTCTGAATGTCCTATAATTACATATTTTACATTTATATCTTTTAACATTTTACCTGATATATCTCCAGTATATGAACCTGATAAATTTTTATCTATGTTTTGAGATACTAGTTTTATATTTTTTGTTGTAATTATTTTATTAGCAAAATATAAATATAGCATAGGTGGTGCTATAAGTATTTTATATATTTTATTATTAATATATTTATTTAGTTGTTCAATATATTTTTTAATATATTTTAAGTTTCCATTTAGTTTTAAATTTGCAATTATAATTTTTTTTTTCATTTTATTATATTTAAATTATTTTTTAGAAAATTTTAAATTATGTTATTATTATATAGAATTAAATTGTATTTTATATATATATGTTGAAAAAATATTATCCAGCTTTTTTAAAAAATATAAAAAAATTTTTAAATATTAAAAAAAATGGTATTTATATTGATTGTACTTTTGGATGTGGTTCACATTCTTTAAAAATATTAGAAAATTTGTGTGAATTAGGTAGATTATTTTCATTTGACTCAGATAATGAATCTTTGTTAATAAATTCTAGAAAAATAAAAGATTCTCGTTTAAGCTTAATTAATAGTAATTTTTCTGATATAGAATATTATATTAATAATTTAGGATTTAAAAAAAAAATTAATGGTATTATATTTGATTTAGGTTTATCTAATTGACAATTAGATGTTTCTGATAGAGGTTTTTCCTATTTAAGAAATAATTTTTTAGATATGCGTATGAACAAAAATATTGGTATTTCTGCTTCAGATTGAATTAATAATGTTAGTGAAAAAAATATTTTTAAAGTTATAAAAAATTATGGTGAAGATTATTGTGCTAGAAATATAGCTAAAAAAATTGTTTTTTTTAGAAAAAAAAAAAAAATAATGTATACACGAGATTTAGTTGAAATTATTAAATATGTAGTTGGTGGTAAAAATTATATTAAATCTTTAGCTAGAGTTTTTCAGGCTATTAGAATTTATATTAATGATGAATTAAATTCTTTAATTAATGGTTTACAATCTGCATATAATATATTATCTAAAAAGGGTAGATTGGTTGTTATTAGTTTTCATTCTTTGGAAGATAAAATAGTAAAGAAATTTATTTATAAAAAATCAAATGTAAATTTAATATCAGATATACCATTGACTGATAATCAAATAAAAGAAATTTATCCTGTTAAAATGATTAATTTAGGTAAATATAAACCTTCTATGAAAGAAATTATAAATAATAATAGAATTAGAAGTGCTTTACTTAGAGTAGCAGAAAAAAAATAGATTTATATTTATGTTATTTTTTTAAAATAATGGAGATTTTTTGAAAATTATAAATTTAAATAAGTTATTAGTTAAGTATTTTAATTTTATAAATTTACCAGATATATATATATCTGGTATTACTAGTGATAGTCGTTTAGTAAAAGAGAATAATTTATTTGTTGCTATTAAAGGTTATCGTACTAATGGTAGATATTTTATATTTGATGCTGTATTAAATGGTGCTATTTCTGTTTTAACTTATTCTAGTATAAATAAGTCTTATTATTTATTTAATTGTTTGTATAAAATTTATATTTTTTATTTAAAAGATTTAGATATTTTTTTACCTAATATAGTAGCAAAATTTTATAATTATCCTGGTAAAAAGTTAATTTCAGTTGGTGTAACTGGTACAAATGGTAAAACTACTGTAGTAAATTTATGTTCTCAATGAGCTTATTTATTAGGTTATAAAAGTGGTATGTTAAGTACTATAGGTAATGGATTTTATAATGATTTATCTTTTTCTTTAAATACAACTATGTCTTCTATAGATTTACAATATGAATTAAATTTTTTTCGTGAAAAGAAAACTGATTTTGTTTTTATTGAAGTTTCATCTCATTCTTTAATACAACGTAGAGTAAAATGTGTTTTTTTTTCTTCTGTAGTATTTATAAATTTATCTTTAGATCATTTAGATTATCATATTAATATTAAAAATTATGAATTAGCAAAATTTAAATTATTTTCTGAATATAAAGCAAAAAATTTGATTATTAATATAGATGATCCTACAGGATATTATTGATTTATTAATTTATTACCTATAGAGAATATTATTCCTGTAACTTTTAATTTTAAATATGTAAAATTATTTAAATATAGATGGATTTATATTAAAAAAATTGAATATTATGGTTTTTTAAAAAAAATTTATTTTTTATCTTCTTGAGGTAATGGTGTAATAAAATTATTTTTAGTTGGTAATTTTAATATTAAGAATTTTTTTCTTAGTTTTGTTTCTTTATTATCTTTAAATATAGATTTAAAAGATTTAATTGATAGTAGTAAATATTTAATTTTACCTAATGGTCGATTAGAATTTATAAGAAAAAAAAATAAACCTTTAATAATTATTGATTATGCACATACACCTATAGCATTAAAAAGTATTTTATTGGAATCTAGAAAATATTGTCAGAATAAATTATGATGTATTTTTGGATGTACAGGTAATAGAGATAAAAGTAAAAGACCAATTATGGGAAGTATAGCTAAAAAATATTCTGATATTTTAATTATTACTAATGATGATGTTTATTTTGAAGATGAATTTACTATTTTAAATGATATAAAATTAGGTATAAATAATTTTCATAATGTTTTTGTTATATTAAATCGTATTTTAGCAATAAAATTTGCTATTGAAAATGCATCTCAATATGATGTTGTTTTAATAGCTGGTAAAGGTCATGAAAATTTTCATTTTATTTTTGGTAAAAAAATAAAATATTCTGATAAACTTTTAGTTGAGAAAATATTAGGAATATAAATTATGTTTTTATTTAGTTTATCTAAAATAGCATGTATTACTAAAAGTATTTTAGTGGGGAAGGATGTGTATGTAGATAATATTTGTATTGATACTCGTGAAAATAATATAAAAAATTCTTTATTTATTTTAATTAAAGGTAATAATAGTGTTGATTATTTGTATCGTGAAGCATTTAGAAAAGGAGCCTTAGCTATTCTTTCTGAATATTTTTTATTTGTTAATAAACCTCAGTTAGTAGTTAAAGATTCTAATTTTGCTTTATCTAAAATAGTTTGTTGATTAAGAAAAAAAGTTTCTACAAAATTTTTATCTTTAACTGGTTCAACAGGTAAAACTTCTGTTAAAGAAATTACTGCTAATATATTAAAAACATCAGGTAATACTTTGTATAATTATCATAATAGAAATAATGAATTAGGAGTATTTTATACTTTATTAAAATTGCAAAAAAATGTTTATAAATATTGTGTTTTAGAATTAGGTGCTGATAATATAAATGATATTGATTATATTACTAAGGTTGTTGTGCCAGATATAGCTTGTATAACAAATATTTCTATTTCTCATCTAAATGGTTTTAAAAATTTTTTAAATATTATTAAATGTAAAGGTAAAATTTTTAAATATTTATCTTCTAATGGATTAATAATATTAAATCATAATTATTATTTAAATAATTTTTGAAAAAAATATTTTTTAGGTAAAAAAAAATTTTTTATTTCTTTATTTCCTATAAGAAAAAAAAATTATATTTCTGTATGTAATTTAAAAGTTAGTTTATTAGGTAGTACTTTCACTTTAATAACAGATTCTGGATATATTAATATATTTATAAAATTATTAGGTGCACATAATATTTTAAATTGTTTGTTTGCTTCAGCTTTATCTTTTTTATCTTGTGTATCTTTAAAGGATATTAAAGTTGGATTAGAAAGTTGTAATCCTATTAAAGGAAGATTATATCCTATTTTTTTAGGTAAAAATAAATTAATTTTAGATGATACTTATAATTCTAATCCTAGATCTTTATATTATAGTATATTTTTTTTACAAAAATGTTTAGGTTATAAAGTATTAGTAGTTGGGGATATGGCTGAATTAAGTTATATGTCTGTTTTTTATCATATTAAGATTGGTAATTTTGTAAGAAATTTACTTTATGTTGATAGAGTTTTAAGTATAGGAAAATATAGTTTTTATATTAGTAAATATAGTTTAAAAGGTAAACATTTTTTTGATATTAATAGTTTAGTGTTATATTTAAAGTATATATTTAAAAGTTATGATAAAATTACTTTTTTAATTAAAGGTTCACGTTTTTTAAATATGGAAAAAATAATAGATTTTTTTTAGAATAAATAATATGATGATATTTTTGTTTTATTTAATAAATTTTTTTTGTAATAAATTTTTTTTATCTTTATTTTTTTCTTTATTTTTATCTTTTTTTTCTATACATTATCTTATATTTTTTTTTAATAAAAATAAGATATTTCAGGTTGTTCGTAAAAATAATTCAAATAAATTTTTTAAAAAAAAATATGTACCTAGTATGGGTGGTATATCAATTTTTTTAGTCTTTTTTTTTTTAATGTTTTTTTTCGTTAATATTTTTGATATACATATATTTTTATTAATTTTATTTTTTATTTTAAATTTTTTAATAGGATTTTTAGATGATTTTTTAAAAATTTATTTAAAAAATTGTAATGGTTTATCTATATTACAAAAATTTTTTTTACAAAATATATCTATATTTATATTTATATATTTTATTATTGTAAATAATTTGTATTTTGATATACATGAAAATTATTATTATCGTTATTTGTATTATATTTTATGATATTTTTTATTAATGTTTGGTATTAATGCAGTTAATTTTACTGATGGTTTAGATGGTTTAGTAATATTACCAATAATATTGGTTTTTTTATTTTTATTTATAGTTTCTTTATTTAGTTCTAATATATATATGTCAAATTTTTTAGGTATTAAATATATATATTATGCAAAAGATTTGAGTATTATTAGTATTTTAATGTTTTGTTCCTGTTTATTTTTTTTTGCTTTTAATTTTTATCCAGCAAAAATTTTTTTAGGTGATACAGGTTCTTTATCTATAGGTTCATTATTAAGTGCTATGTTTATACTTTTACATAAAGAATTTTATTTTATAACAGTTGGTTTTTTGTTTGTTATAGAGTTTCTTTCTGTTGTTTTACAGGTTTTATATTTTAAATTATTTAAAAAACGTATTTTTTTGATGTCACCTATACATCATCATTATGAATTAAGTAATTATTCTGAAATTAGAATAGTAGTTTATTTTTGGATTATTTCTTTAATTTCTTTGTTTTTTTCTATTTTATTATTTTTTTTTGAGTGTATTAAGAATGTTTAATTATTATAATAAAAATATTGTTATTTTAGGAGCTGGTATAACTGGTATTTCCTGTATAAATTTTTTTATTTCTTTAGGTATTTATCCTAAATTAATGGATATTAATTTTATAGATGTTTATTCTATACCTAAAAATATAGATTATTGTTTTGGTTATTTTAATGAATTTTGAATATTAAATGCTGATTTAATAGTTATTAGTCCTGGTATTTCTATTTTAAGTCATCCTTTATTAATTAAAGCTAAAAAAAAAGGTATAGAAATTATTAATGATATAGAAATATTTTTTAGAGAAGTAAAATCTTCTGTTGTAGCTGTTACTGGAACTAATGGAAAAAGTACAGTAGTATCTTTATTATTTGAAATTTGTAAATTAAATAAAATGAATGTATCTTTAGGAGGTAATATAGGTGTTCCGGTTTTAGATTTATTATCTAAAAATAGTGATATATATATATTGGAACTTTCAAGTTTTCAATTAGAGTATGTTAAATCTTTAAAAACTTTATGTTCTGTAATACTTAACATTACTGTAGATCATTTAGATAGATATCCTAATGGTATACAAGATTATGTATTTAGTAAATGAAATATTTTTAGTAATTCTAAATATTGTATTATAAATATAGATGATAAATTTACTTTACCTTATAATTATTACGAAAAGAATATTGTTACTTTTGGTGTTAGTAAAAGTAAATATAATATTGGATTTTTTAAGAATAGTATTTTTTTAAATAAAAATTGTATTAATCTTATTAATGTAAAAGATATTTTTTTGACAGGTTGATGTAATTATTTAAATTTATTAGTTGTAATAACAATTTCAGATATTTTAAAAATTAAGAAAGAAATAATATTTAATGTTATATCTAATTTTCGTGGTTTACCTCATAGATTTAATGTTGTAAGTAATAAAAATGGTGTTTTATGAATTAATGATTCTAAATCTACTAATGTACATAGTACTATATTTGCTTTAAAAAATTTACCTTATGTTAAAGGTAAAATTTGACTTTTGTTAGGTGGTGATAATAAATTAGTTGATTTAAATTTTTTTTTAAAACCTTATTTATTATTGTATAGAAATTTATTTATATGTTGTTTTGGTAAGAGTAAAAATATTTTATATAATTTATTTCCTAATATTTCTAAAAAATTTAATAATATACATGAAATTATATTATATATAATTTATTATATTAAAGTTGGTGATATAGTTTTATTTTCTCCTGGTTGTTCTAGTTTAGATCAATTTTTGAATTATAAAGAAAGAGGGAAAAAATTTGAATATTTAGTTAAAAAATATAGTTAATTAAAGGTATTTTTTATGGATATACATCGTTTAATGATTATCACTGGTGGAACTGGTGGGCATATTTTCCCTGGTTTAGTAATTTCTAAATATTTTAAAAAAAAAGGTTGTTTAATAAAATGGATAGGTAGTTCTAATAGATTAGAATATATTTTAGTTCCTAAATATGGTTTTGATATCAATTTTATTGATATACCAAAAATATCTAAATGAAATTTTATTTTTAATATATTTAAATTTATTAAAAGTATTTATTGTATTATTAAAATAATTAAAAAATGAAATCCTGATTTAGTTATAGGTTTTGGTGGTTATATATCTTTTTTTGGTATTTTTTCTGCATGATTGTGTGGAATTAAAACTATGATACATGAACAGAATGCCGTTTTAGGTTGATCTAATAGATATTTATATTATATATCAGATATTGTAGTGCAAGCTTTTCCTAATTCTTTTAATTCTAATATACCTGTTGTTGGTAATCCTATAAGAAAAGAAATATTATTAATACCTCAACCTAAAATTAGATTGTTAAAACGTAAAGGTTATATTAATGTATTAGTTTTAGGTGGTAGTCAAGGTTCATGTATTATAAATAATGTTATGTTTGATTTATTAAAAATTTTATCTGGTAAAAAATTTTTTTTTTTACATCAAGTAGGTTATACAAATTATAAAAATTTTATTAATGATAAAAGATATACTAAATATAGTAATTATCGTGTTGTTGATTTTATAAATAAAATAGAAAAAGCTTATTATTGATGTGATTTAATAATTTCTAGATCTGGTGCATTAACAGTTAGTGAAATTAGTTCAGTAGGTATTGCATCAATATTTATACCTTATGTCCATAAAGATAAACAACAGTATTTAAATGCTGAATTTTTAGAAAGAAAAGGTGCTGCAATAATTATTGATGAATATAATTTAAATGCAAATTATTTAAGTAAAGTAATTTTAAGTTTAGATAGAAGTAAATTATTTTTTATGTCTAATATAGCTTATATTAATAGAGTTAAATCTCCTAATGAAAAATTTGTTAATGAAATTTATAATTTTAAATTTTAATATATATGAATAATAATTTTGATTTTAGTAATGTATTTTTAAATGTTAATAAAGATAATTTTATAATTCATTTTATAGGTATAGGTGGATGTGGAATGTCTGGTATTGCGGAATTTTTATTTTTATCTGGTTATAAAATTACTGGTTCAGATATTAAATTAAATGATAAAGTTAAATATTTATCTTCTTTAGGTATTAAAATTTATAATTATCATTCTAAAAAAAATATTTTAAATGTTAATTTAGTAATTTATTCTTCTGCAATAGATATTAATAATACTGAAATTTTGAGTGCATATTTTTATAATATACCTGTAGTTGAAAGAATTATAATGTTAAATGAATTAGTAAAATTTTTTTTCCCTATTACTGTTATTGGTAGTCATGGTAAAAGTACTACTACTTCTTTAATTTTTGATACTTTGTTTTCTCATGATATTAAAATTAATTGTATAAATGGTAGTGTAATAAAATCTATAAATTCTAGTATTTATTTAAGTGATAGTAGATATTTTTTACTTGAAATTGATGAAAGTGATGGTTTTTTTTTACGTTTTTCACCTTTTATGGTTATATTAACTAATATTGATGTAGATCATATTAATAATTATGATAATAATTTTGATAATTTAATTAATTCTTTTATTACTTATTTAAATTATGTTCCTTTTAATGGTTGTATTATTGCTTGTATAGATAATTTTATAGTTAGACAAATATTAGAGAATAATTTATTTCAATGTAAAATTATTACTTATGGATTTAGTAATGATGCTAATTATAGAATTGTTGATTTTGTTCCTAAAAAATATAAAAGTTATTTTAATTTATTATTTAATAATAAATATAAATTAAGTTTAGTTTTAAATATGTTAGGTAAACATAATGTTTTAAATTCTGTAGCTGCAATTAGTTTATTAGATAATTTTAAAAAGATAAATTATTCTGTTTTAAAGAAAAGTTTTTTAAATTTTAAAGGTGTTGTACGTAGATCAGAATATATTGGAAAATTTATTATTAATAGTAAGAATAATTGTTTTCGTAATATATTAATTTTTAATGATTATGGTCATCATCCTACTGAAATAGAATTAAATTTAAATTCTATTAGAAAAAGTTACATTAATAGGAGAATATTAATGATTTTTCAACCTCATAGATATAGTAGAACATTTAATTTATTAAATGAATTTATTTTTATTTTATCTAAAGTAGATATTTTATTATTATTAGATATTTATTCAGCTAGTGAAAAGAAAATATTTAATTTTAATAGTTTTAATATTATTTCTGGTATATATGATTTTTTTGGTTTAGTTAATTTTTTATATATTAAAAATAAAAAAAATATTTTTTATTATTTAATTAATATTTTAAAAGATAATGATATTATTATATTTCAAGGAGCTGGAGATACAGATATTATATTATCTAATTTTTATTTAAAGTATTTAAAGTAAAATTTTTATGAAAATAAATAATGTTGCTGTTTTTTTAGGTGGTTGTTCAAGTGAAAGAAAAATTTCTTTAAAATCTGGATATAATATTGTTAAATCTTTGTTAGAAATGAATTTTTCAGTTTATCCTATAGATATGAAATATTTTTTACTAAAATATTTTTTAAAGAAATCTTTTGATAAAGTATTTATTTCTTTACATGGAAAAGGTGGTGAAGATGGTTCAATACAAGGATTATTAAGTTATTTAAATATACCTTATACAGGTAGTGGTATATTAACTTCTTCTATAACAATAAATAAATTTTTTACTAAATTATTAGTTAGAAATTTAAATATTAATATTATATCTGATATTTTAATTGATAAATTAATATATAAAAAATATTGTTCATTTAAAAGATTTGATACTTTTTTTTGTGAAAATATATTTAATAATCTTGGTGTTCCTGTTATAGTTAAACCTAATAATCATGGTTCAAGTATTGGTGTAAAAATTATAAGTAATGTTGAAAATTTGTGTTTATATTTATATGATTGTTATAAAAAATTTGGTGATGTATTAGTAGAAAAATATATATATGGTAAGGAATATACTGTAGGTATAGTAAATAAAAAAATTTTACCTATAATAAAAATTAAACCTAAAAATATTTTTTATGATTATAATTCTAAATATTTATTTAAAAGTAATTATATTTATCCTAATGGTTTAGATTCTGATGTGGAGAATATTCTAAATAGACAATCATTGGATATATGAAATTTTTTAAAATGTAATGGTTGTATTAGAATAGATTTTTTAATAGATGATAATAATAAAATTTGATTTTTAGAAATAAATACTATTCCTGGAATGACTAATAAAAGTTTAATACCTTATGCAGCTAATATTATTGGTATAAGTTTTAATGATTTAGTAAAAGATATTTTATATTCTTAAATAATTATGTTTAGATATATTAATAAAAAAATATTAGTTAGTTTAGAAATAGGTACATATAATTTAAGATCTATAGTTAGTGAAATTTTACCAAATAGTAAATTATCTATTTTAGGTATTGGTATTACAAAAACTAAAGGTATAAAAAATGGAATAATTTATAATATTGAATTACTTAAAAAATGTATTAGAAATGTAATAAATAAAGTTGAATATGTATCTAAATTTAGAGTTACTTCATTATTTTTATTAATTTCTGGTAGTTATCTTAGTTGTATTTATGAAAATGGTATGATTTTATTAAAAGGCAAAGAAGTTACTAATAATGATATTTTTAATGTAATTAAAGTAGCTAAGTCTATAGTATTATCAAATAATTATTTTATTTTGCATACATTACCTATAGAATATGTTTTAGATTCAAATAAAGGCATTAAAAATCCTTTAGGATTATCAGGTATAAGAATGCAAGTAAAAGTATTATTAATTATTTGTAATTCTAATATTATAAATAATATTAGAAAAATTTTTTTAAGTTTAAATATTAATATTGAAGAAATTATTTTTTCTGGTTTAGTATCTAATTATAGTTTATTTACTGAAAATGAAAAAGAATCTAATGTTTATATAATTGATATAGGTAGTAGTACTACTACAATTAGTTTATATTATTTAAATAATTTATTTTATTTTAAAGTTTTACCTTATGCTGGTAATTTAATTACTAATGATATTTCTTATACTTTAAATTTATCTAAATCAGATTCAGAATTAATTAAGATAAATTATGGTTGTTTAGATATTTCTTTGTGAAAAAAAAATAAAAATATTAAAATATTTAATTTCATATTTAAAGATAATTTTTCTAAAGATATTTTAGAAAAAACTTTATTTAATATTATTAAAGATAGGTATTCAGAATTATTAAATTTAATTAATCAAGAAATATTAAAGTTACATAATAATTTATTTTATAAAGATAAGTTTAATAATTTATGTAATATAATTTTAATAGGAGGATCTTCTGAAATACCAGGTTTATTAAATTATTCTAAAAAATTTTTTAGTTATAATGTACGTATTGGTATACCTAAAAGATATATAAAAAATTTTTATTATCTTAAAAATAAAGATATATTTATTTCTTCTTTTTCTAATATAATTGGTTCTTTATTATATATTAAAAATATATATTTAAATAAAAATTTAGATAATTTTGCATTTAAAAAAAAAAAAAATTTTTTTAAAAAGGTATGAGATTTTTTTTTTAATTAATTTTTAAATTATTAAATATATATATGAGGTTTTAAAATGGTTTTTGATTTTAAAAGGAATAATTTTATAAATATAAAGGTTGTAGGAGTAGGTGGTGGGGGTGGTAATGCAGTAAATTATATGTTTAGTAAATCTATTAGTGGTGTAGATTTTTATGTTGTTAATACTGATATACAGGATTTATTAAAAATATCTGTAAAAAAAAAAATTCAAATAGGTAAAAATATTACTAAAGGTTTAGGAGCAGGTTCAAATCCTGAAATAGGTAAAAATTCTGCAGAAGAAGATAAAAATATTTTAAAATCTATTTTAGATGGAGCAGATATGTTATTTATAGCTTCTTGTATGGGTGGTGGTACTGGTACAGGAGCTTCACCAGTTATTGCTCGTATTGCTAAAGAATTAAATATTTTAACTGTTGCAGTTGTTACAAAACCTTTTTCTTTTGAAGGTAAGAAGCGTATGTGTTTTGCTGATTATGGTATTTATAAATTATCTAAATTAGTTGATTCTTTAATTATTATACCTAATGATAAATTATTAAAAGTTTTTAATAAAGATATATCTTTATTAAATGCATTTAATTCTATTAATAATATTTTAAAAAATGCTGTTCAAGGTATTTCTGATTTAATTACTAAACCAAGTTTAATAAATGTTGATTTTGCTGATATTTGTACTGTAATGTCAAAAATGGGTTATTCTATTATGGGTACAGGTTTTTCTTTTGGTGATAATAGAGCTTTAAAAGCAATTAAATCAGCTATTTCTAGTCCTTTAATTGAAGATATTGATTTATCTACTGTAAAAGGTATATTAGTAAATATAAGTTCTGGTTTAGATTTAAAATTAGAAGAATTTGAAATTATTGGAAATTCTATACGTTCTTTTTCTTCAGAGAATACTACTATAGTTATAGGTACTTCTTTAGATATTAATATGAATGGAAAATTACATATTACTTTAATTGCTACAGGTATTAGTACTAATAAATATATTGATATAAATTTATCTAAAGGTAAAATAGATTTTTTTAAAAAAAAAAATAGAGATTTTCAAACTATTATAGTTAATAAAAGAAATTCTTTTTCTTTAGAAAAAGAAAATATTAATTTTAATGATTTTAATATACCTACATATATACGTAAAAAAATTAATTAAACTTTATATTAGGATTTATTTTAATATATATATTTTTTATTTTTTTATTTTTTATTTTATTAATAATTTTTTTTTTATTTTTTTCTATATATATTTTTCAATTTATATTAGATACTTCTATAATAATGTAGTTATTAATAAAATTAATAATTTTAAATTGTTTTTTAATTTTTTTGGGTAAAAAAATATTAATTTTTTTTTTTATTTTATTTATTAATTTATTTTTTTTAAAAAGTTTTTTTAATATAGTATTTTTTTTTATAATTTCTATTATAGGTAAAATTTTTTTTTTATTTTCATTAGTGTTTTTTAGTATAAAATATATTATAATTATTTAATTATTATATATTATTTAAATTGTTATTATAAATTATTTTTAATTTAATATGTTTATTAAATTATTTTCTTATTTATTTGGTGATAAAAATCAAAAAAAAATTTTTGATTTTCAGAAAATTGTTTCAAAAATTAATTGTTTAGAAACTGAGTTTTCAAAATATTCTAATATTGAGTTAAAGTTTAATACCTTAAAATTTAAAGATTTATTAGTTTCTAATAAAAATTTAGATTTAATTATTTGTATGGTATTTGCTAATATTCGTGAAGCTATTAAAAGAGTATTTGGTATAAGATTATTTGATGTTCAATTATTAGGGGCTCTTATTTTAAATAATGGTTCTATATCAGAAATGAAAACTGGTGAAGGAAAAACTCTTACAGCTACTTTACCAGCATATTTAAATTCTTTATTAGGTAGAGGTGTACATATAGTTACTGTTAATGAGTATTTAGCTAAAAGAGATGCTGAATATAGTACTAAATTATTTAATTTTTTAGGTTTAAAAGTTGGTTTAAATTTATCTAATATGTCTATATCAGAAAAAAAGAAAGCTTATTTAGCTGATATTACTTATGGAACAAATAATGAGTATGGTTTTGATTATTTACGTGATAATATGGTTTTTACTAAAGAAGATAAAGTTCAAAGAAAAAATTTATATTATGCTATTTTAGATGAAATAGATTCTATTTTAATTGATGAAGCTAGAACGCCTTTAATTATTTCTGGTTCTACAGAAGAAAATTGTGGTTTGTATTTTAAAATTAATAAAATTATTCCTTTTTTATTTCAACAAAATAAAGATGATCTTAAAAAAGATACTGGTGATTTTATAATAGATGAAAAATTTAAACATGTTTTTCTTACTGAAAAAGGTATTATTAAAGTTGAGAAGTTATTATTTAATAATAATATTTTAAATAAAAATGATAAACTTTATACTCCTAGTAATATTAAAATAATGCATTGTATAATAAATTCTTTAAAAGCTTATCATTTATATAATAAGAATATAGATTATTTAGTAGAAAATAATAATATTATCATTATAGATGAACATACTGGTAGAATAATGAAGGATAGACGTTGATCAGATGGTTTACATCAAGCTATAGAAGCTAAAGAAAATGTTGATATTCAAAATGAAACTAATATTTTATCTTCTATTACTTTTCAAAATTATTTTCGTCTTTATGAAAAATTATCTGGTATGACAGGTACAGCTATAACTGAATCAGATGAATTTAATTATATGTATAATTTAGAAACTATTGTTGTTCCTACTAATAAACCAATGATTCGTAAAGATTATTCTGATTTAGTTTTTATTACTGAAAAAGAAAAAATTAATTCTATTATCAAAGATATAATATTTAGAAAAAATAGAAATCAACCTGTTTTAGTTGGTACTATTTCTATAGAAAAATCTGAAGTTATTTCTTCGATTTTATATAAAAAAGGAATTCAATTTAATATTTTAAATGCTAAATTTCATAGTTTAGAAGCTAATATTATTTCACAGGCAGGTAAACCGGGATCTGTAACTATAGCTACTAATATGGCCGGTAGAGGTACAGATATTATATTAGGTGGTAATTTATTTAAGGATATTTTAGATTTAAAAGATAAAAATGAAGTAAATATTTTAAAAAAAGAATGAAAAAAAAGACATGATTTAGTTGTTAGTTTAGGTGGTTTACATGTTATTGGTAGTGAAAGACATGAGTCTCGTAGAATTGATAATCAGTTAAGAGGTCGTTCTGGTAGACAAGGTGATCCTGGATCGTCTAGATTTTACGTTTCTATGGAAGATAATTTAATGCGTATATTTTCTTCAGAAAAAGTTATATTTTTTATGCGTAAGTTAGGTGTAAAATATGGAGATTCAATTGAACATTATTGAATTAATAAATCTATAGAAAGAGCTCAAAAAAGAATAGAAAATAGAAATTTTGATATTAGAAAACAATTATTAGAATATGATAATATATATAATGATCAGAGAAAAATTATTTTTTATAAGAGAGATAGTTATTTGTATTCTGTTGATATTAGTTTAATATTTATAGATATTATTAAAAAAGTTGTTTTAAATTTATTAGATAATTATTTTCAAAATAGAGATTTATTTTTTAAATATTGTAGTGATTTAAATATATTTATAGAAATATCTGATGTTAAAATCGATTTTTTATCTTTAAAAAAAATAATTTTTAAAAAAATTTTATTCTTATATAAGAAAAGGGAGATTTATTTTGGTTTAAATAGTTTAAATAATAAAATTAAAAAAATTTTATTAGTTACATTAGATTTATTTTGAAGAGAATATATCTATGCTATAGATAATCTAAAAGAAGGTATATTTTTACGTAGTTATGCACAAAAAAATCCTAAACAAGAATATAAAATAGAGTCATTTAAGATGTTTACTATTATGCTTAATGATTTTTATAGAGAAGTTGTTAAAATTATAATTAACTTATCTTTTTAAATTTATATTATTAAATGTAGTATTTTATTTATTTTTTTTGATGTTTTATAAATATTTTTATAAAAATCTTTTCTAGATTTTTTATTTGATTTATCGGATATTATTTTAATACATATTAAAGGTATATTAAAAATAAAACATGTTTGAGCTATTGCTGCAGATTCCATATCTACTGATATAGCTTTTGGAAAATTATTTTTTATTTTTTTTTTTTTATTAATGAATTTATCTCCTGAAACTAATTCACCTACATGAAAATTATATTTATTTATTTTTTTTTTTATTTTTTTTATTATTTGTTTAGATATTTTAAAATATTGTGGTGTTTTAGGTATTTGACCTATTTTATATCCAAATTCTGTTATATTTACATCGTGATATCTAATTTTATTAGCAATAATTATATCTTGGTAATTTATTTTATTTTTTAATGATCCACTAGTACCAATATTTATTATATAATTAATTTTAAATTTTTGTATTAGTATTGTTGTTGCTATAGATGAAAATACCTTTCCTATACCTGAATTAATTAATGCTATTTTTTTTTTTTTAAAATATCCTAAAATTATTTTTATGTTTTTTATATTTTTATATTTTTTTTTTTTTATTTTTTGAATAAATTTTTTACTTTCTTTATTTATTGCTATAATAATTCCTATCATATGTTTTTTATTATTGTATTTATTAATATTTATTTATTATTTAATTACTATTAAATAAAAATTATTTTTTATATATACTATAATATAGTATATTATTTTTATTTATATTTTAAGTTATTGAATATTATTTTTATATGTAATAAATATTTAATATTTAGTTATTAATATTAAATTTTAATATTATTATACAATAATGAATATTTTTATTAAAATTTAATTTTTTATTTTTAAAATAATTAAATATTTTATTAATTTTATTTATGAAGGAATATAATGTTTTATCATTAAAATGAAGACCTAAATCATTTAGTGATTTTGTAGGTCATTGTAGTATAATTAAAATATTAGTAAATAGTTTAAAATTTAAAAAAATATATAATTCTTATTTATTTTATGGTTCTAGAGGAGTAGGTAAAACTAGTTTGGCACGTTTATTTGCTAAAAGTTTAAATTGTATTTTAGGTATTACTAATAAGCCTTGTAATAATTGTACCAATTGTATTTTAATAAATTCTGGTAAATCTGTAGATGTAATAGAAGTAGATGCTGCTTCACGAACTAAAATTGAAGAAACTCGTGATCTTTTAGATAAGATATTTTATTTACCTATATCTATGAGATATAAAGTATATATTATTGATGAAGTTCATATGTTATCTCGTTATAGTTTTAATGCTTTATTAAAAACTTTAGAAGAACCTCCTAAATATGTTAAATTTATTTTAGCTACCACTGAATTAAATAAAATTCCTGATACTATTTTATCTAGATGTATGTGTTTTTTTTTAAAACCTTTAGAAAATAAAGATATAATTAAACGTTTAAAATTTATTTTAAATAAAGAAAATATTATTTATCAATCTGATACATTAAATTTAATATCTACTTATAGTAAAGGTAGTATGCGTGATTGTTTAGTATTGATAGATCAATTATTAATGTTAAATGGTGATAATAATATTTTATTAAGAGATGTTAATATTATTTTAGATAGAATAGATGATAAAATTGTTTTATTATTATTAAAATATTTATTTTTAGAAAATAAAATAAAATTATTAAAAATTTTAAATTTTTTTTTTATTAAAGGTTATAATTATATTAATTTATTTAATAGTATAATAAATATATTGTATAACTTATTTTTGTTAGGTTTTTTAAATAAAGATATTAGTAAAATTTTAGATATAAATAAATCTTTGTTTAAAAATTTGTTAAAAATTTATAGTTTAACATCTGTAAAAGATATAATTTATTATTTAAATTTTTTTTTAAAAAATAGGAATAATATTTTAATTTCTTTTAATAAAAAAATATTTTTTGAATTTTTTATTTTGCATATTTTTTATATGAAAATATATAAATAAAATTTATATGTATTTTATTGATTTTTTGTAGAGGGATTATATATGTCGAAAAAAGAAAGTTATGTTTTTCAATCTGAAGTACAACAATTACTTAATTTAATGATACATTCTCTTTATTCTAATAAAGAAATATTTTTGAGAGAATTAATATCTAATGCTTCTGATGCTATAGATAAATTAAAATTTTATTATCTTAATATTGATAATAATATAGTTGATAATTATTATATTAGAATTTCTATTAAAGATAATGTTTTAAAGATTAGTGATTCTGGTATAGGAATGACAAAAAAAGAAATTATAGAAAATTTAGGTACAATAGCAAAATCAGGTACTAAAAAATTTCTTAAAAAAATATCTTGTAAAAATAAAAAACTTATTGATAATAATTTTATTGGTCAATTTGGAGTTGGTTTTTATTCATCTTTTATGGTTAGTGATAAAGTTATTGTTCATACTAGATCAATAAAAGAATTAAATAAAAATAAATCGTTGTTATGAATTTCAAAAGGTAAAGGGAAATATATTATAAAAAATAAATTTAAAGATAATGTTGGTACAGATATTTATTTATATATTAATAATTCTAGTAGGGAATTTTTAGATAATGAAAGAGTTAAAAACATAGTTAAAAAATATTCTAATCATGTTAATGTACCTATACAAAGTAAAATTTTTGATGATAAAAAGAAAAAATTTATTTGAATTAAAATTAATCAATCAGAAGCTTTGTGATTAAAAAATAAATCTTGTATTTCTAAAAAAGAATATATAGATTTTTATTTTTCATTAACTAATAATTTAGGTAATCCATTAATATGGACTCATAATAAAGTAGAAGGTAAATATGAATATATTAGTATATTATATATACCTGATATTTCTCCATGAAATATATGAAATAGAGATGAGTATAAAAATGGTATTAAGTTATATGTTAATAGAATTTTTGTTATGGATAGTGTAAAAAAAATTATTCCTTTTTATTTGAGATTTGTACAAGGTATTGTAGATACAAATTGTTTGTCTTTAAATGTTTCTAGAGAAATGTTGCAAGACAATGAATTAATAGGTAAATTATATTTATCCTTGACAAATAGAATATTAAAATTATTGTCGTTATTGTCTTTAAATAAAAAAAAATATAATATTTTTTGAAAAATTTTTGGTAATATTTTAAAAGAAGGTTTAGCAGAAGATGAAAAGAATGTTTATAAAATATCTTTATTATTAAGATTTAATAGTACTTATTTAAATAGTTGTGAAGATTATGTTTCTTTAGAAGAATATGTAAATAGAATGCAGGTTGGTCAAGATAAAATATTTTATATTATTACAGATAATTATATATCTTCTTTAAATAGTCCTCATTTAGAGTTTTATAAAAATAAAAATTTAGAAGTATTATTAATGTCTGATAAAATTGACGAATGGATGATGACGTATTTAGTAGATTTTAAAGGTATTAAATTTCAATCTGTTAGTAAAAAATATGATAGTGATAATATTATTACTTTAAATAAAAATAATAATATTTTAGATTTAAGTAATGAAAAATCTTCTAATTTAATTTCTCGTATTAAAGATGTATTAAAAGATAAAGTTAAAGATGTTAAAATTACAGATAAATTAAATAATTTTCCTGTTGTGTTATCTACTGATTCTAATGAAATGAGTACACAAATGTTAAAATTGTTAAGTGTTGCTGGTAAAGAATTCCCTAAAATTAAATATTTATTTGAAATAAATACTAATCATTTATTAATTAAATATATAAATAATATTAAAGATGAAAATAATTTTAGTAAGTGAATAAATTTTCTTTATTTTCAAGCTTTATTAATTGAAAGTAATACTTTAGAAAATTCTGTTGAATTTATAAATTTAACAAATAATTTATTGTTAAGTATGATGATTAAAAAAATATAATTTTTTTTTTGTAAATATATTTTTGGAATAATAAATGAATATTATTTTATTTGGACCACCTGGATCAGGTAAAGGTACTCAATCTAAATTTATTGTAGATTTTTATGATTTAAAATTAATTTCGTTAGGTTATATTTTAAGAAAATACGTTTGAAAAAATAATAAAATTAAGAAAATAATTTCTTCTGGTAATTTAGTATCTAATACAACTATTATTAATATAGTTAAAGATTATATTTTTAGTAAAAATACTAAAAATGGTTATTTATTTGATGGTTTTCCTAGAAATATAGTACAAGCTAAATTTTTAAATTTTATTAACATAGATTATGTTATAGAATTATATATGTGTAATAATCTTATTTTAAGTCGTTTATTAGGTAGAAGAATTCATTTAAATTCTGGTAGAATATATCATGTTTTATATAAACCACCCCATTTATATGGGGTAGATAATATTACTGGAGAAAATTTAATATCTAGAAATGATGATACTGATATAAAAGTAATAAAAAAAAGATTATCTATATATTATTATGAATTAATTAATTTAAGGTTTTATTATAAACAATTTTTTAGTAAAAAAAAAATTAATGGTTATTTTAGAGTTAATGCTGATAATAACATAGACTATGTTAAAAATAATATTTTTAGTATTATTAATTAATTATTTTTTTTAAATGGAAAGTATATTTTTTTTATTTTATTTTTAATTTTTTTAAATATTTTAGGATTTTTTTTTAAAAAAAATGTTGAATTTTTTTTTCCTTGTCCTAATTTAATATTATTGAAATTATATCAACATCCATTTTTTTGTATAATATTATTTTTTACTCCTATATTTATTATTTCTATATATTGATTAATACCTTCACTGTATAATATTTGGAATTCTGCTTTTTTAAAAGGTGCAGATAATTTGTTTTTTACTATTTTTACTCTTGTATCATTACCAATTATTTCTTCTTGTTCTTTTATGTAACCTATTTTTCTTATATCTAATCTAATAGAAGAATAAAATTTTAATGCGTTACCTCCTGTAGTAGTTTCAGGATTTCCAAATAAAACTCCTATTTTAATTCTTATTTGATTAATAAATATTAATAATATATTAGATTTGTTTATATTTCTAGCTAATTTTCTCATTGCTTGACTCATCATTCTGGCTGCTAAACCTAAATGTGCATCTCCTATTTCTCCTTCTATTTCTGTTTTTGGAGTTAATGCAGCTACAGAATCTACAATAATAACATCTATATTTTTTGTTTTAGCTAAAGAATTACATATTTCTAAAGCTTGTTCACCATTATCTGGTTGTGAACATAATAGTTCTTCTAAATTAACTCCTATTTTTTTAGCATATGTTGGGTCTAATGCATGTTCAGCATCTATAAAAATACATATTTTATTTTTTTTTTGTGCTGAAGAAATTATTTCTAGAGCTAGAGTAGTTTTACCTGAGGATTCTGGTCCATATATTTCAACTATTCTTCCCATAGGTAAACCACCTATTCCTAATGCAATGTCTAAGGATATTGAGCCTGTTGATATAGTTTCAATATCAGAGTGTTTATTATTATCTAATTTTATTATTGATCCTTTACCAAATTGTTTTTCTATTTGTTCTATAGCTGATTGAATAGATTTAATTTTATTTTTTTTTAAAGACATTTTATATTTTGATATAATTTATTTATTATTTACTATAATAACATATAGTAATAATATATTATTGGGTTGATTTGTTTATATTTTTTTTTATGAAACTTAGAGATATAATTTATGTTTAAAAGTTTTGTTGAAGTACGTAAAATGTTTTTAGATTTTTTTAAATTTAAGAATCATGTAATTTTAAAAGGTAGTTCTCTAATTCCTGATAATGATAATACATTATTATTTACTAATGCAGGTATGAATCAATTTAAAAATGTTTTTTTAGGTATTAAAGATTTTAAATATAGTAATGTAGCTACTATTCAGTATTGTTTAAGAGTTGGTGGTAAACATAATGATTTAAATAATATTGGTTATACTAATAGACATAATACTTTTTTTGAGATGATGGGTAATTTTAGTTTTAATTCTTATTTTAAAGAATTAGCTATTATTTATGCTTGAGAATTATTAACTGATAAAAATTGATATGCAATATCTAAAGATAATTTATTTGTTACTGTTCATAAAAATGATAAAGAAACTTATTATATATGATCTAAAATTATAGGTTTATCAAAAAGTAATATATTTCTTTTAGGTAATAATAAAGTTGATTTTGATATAAATTCTAGTAATTTTTGAAGAATGTCTGAGTTTGGTCCATGTGGATACAGTACTGAAATTTTTTTTACTAAAGATATATCTTCTGTAAATATTAATTCTAATTTTGAAATAGATTGTAATTCTTGTTTAGAATTATGAAATTTAGTTTTTGTTGAGTTTAATCTTAATAGTAATTATAAAATTACAAATTTATCTTATAAATCTGTTGATACTGGTATGGGTTTAGAAAGAATTTGTTCTGTATTACAAGGTGTTTTTTGTAATTTTGAAATAGATATTTTTAAAAATATTAAAAATATTATTAGTAAATTTATAAATGTAAATATTAATTATTCTAATAGATATATATTTAATTTAATTTCTGATCATATTAGGTCAATAGTATTTTTATTATTAGAAGATATTTTACCATCTAATGAACATAGAGGTTATATATTAAGAAAATTAATTAGAAGGACTATATATCATATTAGATTATTAAATATTAATGATTGTATTTTATATAAATTATTTGATCATTTGTATTATGTTTTTAATGATAGTTATATTTTTTATAAAAAAAAGTTTTTTTTTATTAAAGATGTTGTATATAACGAAGAAAAAAAATTTTTAAAAAATTTAAATTATGGTTTAAAAATTTTAAAATCTTTTATATCTAAAATAGATAAAGATAAAAAGAAAATAAAATCTAAAATAGTTTTTTTATTATATGATACATATGGATTACCTATAGATTTAATTATTGATGTTTGTAGATATAAAAATATTAAAATTAATTTAAAAAAATTTAATGTTTTATTAAATATTCAAAAAAAAAGATCAAGAAAAAAAAATTGTTTTGTTTTAAATGATGTTTTTATTATGAAAAGTAAAACTAAGTTTTTAGGTTATAGTTTAAATAAATGTATTAGTAAAATATTATATATCATAAAAGATGATTTATATATTAATAAAATAGATGTTTGTACTAAAAATAGTATTATATCTATTGTTTTAGATAAAACTGTTTTTTTTCCACAATCTGGTGGACAATGTGGTGATATAGGTTTTTTTTATAAAAATGATAGTTTATGTTCTAAATTTGTAGTACAAAATACTAAATTATTTAATAATTGTATTATCCACGTTGGCTATATTAGTTATGGGGTTTTGAATGTAGGTGATATTATTAATATAGAGTATAATATTAATTATCGTAAACAGGTATCTTGTAATCATTCTTCTACTCATTTGTTGAAGGTTGTATTAGAAGAAGTTTTAAATATTAAAATTATCCAGAAAGGATCTAATATTAAAAATGATATTTTTAGTTTTGATTTTTTTTGTAATAAAAATTTAGATGATAATTGTATTTTAAAAATTAATAAGTTAATGAATTTTTATATATGAAAAAATTTATCTATTAAAATAAATTATACTAAAGATAGTAAAGAAAATAAAAAAAAAAAAATACTTAAAGATATTTTTCGTATTGTAAAATTTGATAATGTTTCTATTGAATATTGTTGTGGTACTCATGTAAATAGTACTAGTGAAATAGGTTTATTCGTTTTAATTAATAGTTATAGTATTTCTTCTAGTATTAAACGTATTGAAGCAGTTACTTATTTAAGTTCGTTAGAATATATTAATAAACAGTTTTTTATTATTAAAGATATATCGAATATATTATCTATTAACAATAATAATATTATTAATAGAATTAATCATTTTTTAAAAAAAAATAAAAAAAATAAAAATGAATTAAATAAAATAAAGTTTTTATATGTAAATGATTTTTTAAATATACTAAATATTAGTATAGATAATATAAATGTATTTAATAAAGTTAGTTTTTTAGTAAAACAGATAAGTTTTTTAAATTTTTTAAAAAATAAAAGTATTTTATTTATGATTTTAAATAATTTAAAATTAAAATTTAAGTTAAATATTATATTATTTTTTTTTGTTGATAATTGTAATATTAATTATATTTTTTGTATTGATAAATATATTTTAAATAAAACTAATACTTTTTTTTTAGATAGTAAATTTTTTATTTTCTATGATAAAAAAAAAATAATTTTAGAAAATAAAATATTTTCTGTTTATTGATTAAGTAAAGAAAATATTGAATCAATATCTTTGTATAATATTGATAATTTAATAATATTTATTAAAAAAAAATTGTTAGTTTTAGAAGATTAAAATTATAAATATTTATATTCTTAAGAAAAATAAAAAAAATAGTTTTATAATATTTTATAAAGTTTAATTAATTATTAAAATTTTTATAAATATTTTTATATGATAGTAAATACTATGAATAAAAAAAAATAATAAGTAAATAATTTAATTTATAATGTTATAATAATAGAATATATTTTATAGAGATGAGATGGTCGAGTGGTTTAAGGCGCTCCTCTGCTAAGGGAGTATGTATAAAATTGCATCGAGGGTTCGAATCCCTCTCTCATCGTTAATGCATCCGTAGCTCAGTGGATAGAGTACTCGGCTACGAACCGAGTGGTCAGAGGTTCGAATCCTCTCGGATGTTTAACTACCTAATTTATTAATTAGGTAGAAATGATTAAAATTTATATACAAATCCTAAAGTAAAATTATTATTACAGTTATTTTTGTATTTAAATTGGTTAATTTTATAATCTATATATCCAAAAAATGATTTGTTAAAATTATATGTTGCTCCTATATTAAAATATTTTTCTACATCTTGGTTATAAGGAGTATAATATCCGTGGTATTTACTTATGTCTAAATTTTTAAATGTAGTTTGTGTATATCCTATTATTGGAGTAAATCCAGAATTAAAATTATATTTAGCTGTTAAATTTACATTTTGTGTTTTATTTATGAATTTATATTTATTATAATTATTACTATTAGTAATAGTTTTTATTAAATTTAAATTATTTCCTTCTATATAAGAACATGCTATATATAATTTATTTAAGTTATATTTAATGCTTGTAGATCAAGCTGAAGAAATATTATTTTTAAATTTACTTAAAATATTTTCATTATATGTTATTTTATTTTCTTTTTTCATATTTTGGTTAGCATATGATGAAGATATTTCAATACCGTTATTTGTTTTTATATCATAACCTATTCCTCATCCATTACGGATTGAATATAAATCTTTATTTAAATTATTTTGTCCTTGATATTGACTTGTAAAAGTAATGTTTTTAAATAAAAAATTTTTGTTATTTAGATTAAATGTTTTTTTATAAGTAACAATATTATTGTTAATTCCTGTTAAACTATCTTCTTTAAATATTTTACTTCTAAAATATGGTGATATATTTGTTGATGATAATGTATTATATATTACAGAATAATTTCTTCCTAATTTTATTTCTCCTATTTTATTATGTTTTATACCGATGTATATTAATTTATTAGAAATTTCATTATATTTATTTTTTTGATTAATTATATTGGTATCAATATATTCTTCTAATTTACCAAATGTAGAAATACCTCCTTTATTTTTAGTTTTTGCATCTATTTCTAAAAGTATAGAATTATTTTCTGGTGTATTATTTTTTTTGAAATTTTTTTTTGTTTCTATTATACTATTTATATTTATTGAAATATCTTGATTATTTATTATATTTGCTGCTTTTAAATTAAATTGCATACTAAATAATAATAGTAATATACTAAATATATTAAATATATTTTTTTTATTTATATTCATATTTTTATCCTTAATTTATTATTTTTCTTTGAATATATTTTATTATATTAATTTAATGAAATATTAACAATAGTAAAATTATGTATTAAAAATTTAAATAATTAGGATATCTAGGATATGGAATTATATCTCTTATATTATTTATATTTGTTATATACATAAGTAATCTTTCAATTCCTAAACCAAAACCTGTGTGAGGTATTGTACCGTATTTTCTTAAATCTTGATATCATCAGTATTTTTTTTTATTAATTTTTTTTTTAAACATATTAATTTTAAGTTTATTAAAATTATATTCTCTTTCAGATCCTCCTATTATTTCACCAACATTTTTAAGTATTACATCTAATGATGAAACTGTTTTATTATCTTTATTAGTTTTCATGTAAAAAGGTTTTATGTTTTGAGGATGATTAATTATTATTATAGATGATTTGAAATATTTTTCTGTTAAGTATTTTTCTAGTTCTGTAGATATATCCATACCTCATTTAATTTTTTCTTTAAAGTGTTTTTCTTTTTTTTTTAATATTTTAATTGTTTTTGTATAATCTATTGTTATAATATTTTTATTAATAATTTCTTTAATTAGTGATATATGATTTTTTTTGTTATATTTAGTTAAAAATAATAAATCATTAGTATTATTTTTTAATATTTTTTTACAACAAAAAGATAACATATCTTTTATTAATTTTATAATTCTTTTTATATTTGTTAATACTATTTCTATCTCTAACATTCAAAATTCAGCTAGATGTTTTTTTGTGTTTGAATTTTCAGCTCTAAATACTGGTCCTAAATTATATACTTTAGATAATGAACATGCATATGTTTCTAAGTTTAATTGTCCTGAAACTGTAAGGTATGCTTTTTTATTAAAAAAATTATTTTTTTTTTGGTTGATTTGAAACATTTTACTATTACCTTCAGTATCTAAAGGGGTTATTATAGGTGTAGGTATTCAATAGAAATTTTTTTTTTGAAAAAATATATGTAAGTAATATATTAAAGTATTTCTTATTCTACTTATAGATGAAATTAGTTTAGTTCTTGATCTTAAATGAGATATATTTCTTAAATATTTTGTTGTGTGGTATTTAGGACTAATAGGATATTTATCAGGATTTATAATTTTACCTATTATTCATATTTTTTTAGCATGTATTTCATTTTTATTTTTTTTAAAATTTATTTTTATTTTACCTTTAACTATTATTGAACATCCATTGTTTAAATTTGATTTTTTAATTTTATTTTTTGTTAATATTTTATTTTTAATAATTATTTGTGTTGATTCAATATTTGATCCATCATTTATATCTAAAAATAATATTCCTGATTTAGAATTTCTTTTTGATTTAATTCATCCATAAGTATTTATATATTTTTTTTTATATTTAGATATTTTTTTAATTTTTTGTATTTTATTATATGAGTAGTACATATTTTTATTTGTATATTAAGTATTAATTAAATAATAATATTATTTAATTAATGAATATTTTTTATTCATAAACATTTTTTAAATTTTTTATTTATATATTCTAAATATTTTGTATGTTTATAATTTTCTTTTTTTGTAATTGTATATTTTATTTGTTTATTAATATTTTTTTTGAAATTTATTTTTTTATTTGGTATATTTTGTTTGAAATTAATTTTTATTTGTTTTTTTGTCATATTTAAATATATTATTGCTAATAGTTTGGCATCTATTAATGCACCATGTTTTTCTCTATGAGAATTATTTATTTTATATCTTTGACAAAGACTATTAAGATCGTTTTTTTTTCTTGGAAATATTTTCCTTGCTATTGATAAAGTATCAGTAATTTTACAAATTTTATTAATTTTTTTTATTTTATGATTTATAATATTTAATTCATTTTCTATAAAACTTATATCAAAATTAGCATTATGAATAATTAATTCGGATTTTTCTATAAATTTTATTAATTTTTCTGATATTTCTATAAATTTTGGTTTATTAATTAAAAATTTGTTAGATATACCATGTATTTTATAAGCTTTATTTTCTATTTTTTTTTCAGGATTAATATAAAAGTGTAGATAATTATCTGTTATTTTTTTATTTATTATTTCTACAGCTCCTATTTCTATTATTTTATGACCTATATAAGGTTTATCTATTAAATTCATTCCTGTAGTTTCTATATCTAATACTATTTGTCTATACATTTTTTTTTTTTTAGTTTTATAATATTTAAATAATTTTAAAAATATTGTTTATTAAGTATATGTTAAAAATAGATATTTATACAGATGGTTCTTGTGTTAATAATCCTGGTCCAGGAGGTTGTGCAGCTATAGCACTTATTATTGATAAAAGATTAGTATTTCATTCCGGATATTATTATACTACTAATAATAGAATGGAATTAATGGCTGTTATATTACCATTAAATTTTTTTTTTAATTATAGAAATAATATTTCGTCATTAAATATATTTACTGATAGTAATTATTTGTATAGTGGTGTTAGTAATTGAATATATTTTTGGAAAAATAATAATTGAAGAAATACTAATAATAAGTTGATTAAAAATTTAGATTTATGAATTAAAATATATAATTTAATTTTTTTTTTAAAAAAAAAAGTTAAATGAAATTTAATTAAAAGTCATATAGGTAATTTTTATAATGAACAATGTGATAAAATAGCTTTTTTTTCGGCTAAGAATCCTTCTTTAAGAGATTTACCCTTACCGTTAAAGTAAGGGTAAATTATTTTTTAGAATTTATATTTTTTTTTATAGTTTTTATATTAATTGATTTAATTTTTTTAAAATGTGTTTTTAAATAATTTGATTTTAAATATATATTTTAATATTTGTAGATTTTAATTATTTATTTATAATATATATTATAAATATACTTTTTATTATATAGTTTATATTTTTTAAAAATAAATTAAATTTTTTTATATAGGTGATATATATATGACAATTAGAGTTGGAATTAATGGTTTTGGTAGAATAGGTAGATTAGTTTTTAGAAATACTCAAAATAGAAAAAATATTAGTATAGTAGCTATTAATGATATAATAGACGCTAATTATATGGCTTATATGTTGAAATTTGATTCGACACATGGTAAATTTCCAGGTACTATTAAAGTAATTGATAATTCTTTATTAGTAAATAATAATAAAATTTATGTTACATCTTATAAAAATCCTACTGATATTCCTTGAAGTAAATTTAATGTTGATGTAGTAGTAGAATCTACTGGTATTTTTTTAACTAAAGAATTATCTTATGGTCATATTTTAAGTGGTGCTAAATATGTTGTTATGACAGCTCCATCTAAAGATGACGTGCCTATGTTTGTTATGGGAGTTAATCATTATAATTATAATGGTCAAAATATAGTATCAAATTCATCTTGTACTACAAATTGTTTAGCTCCTATAATTAAAGTAATACATGATAATTTTGGAATTTTAGAATCTTTTATGACTACTATACATGCATCTACAGCTACACAGAAAGTTGTCGATTCTCCTTCTTTAAAAGATTGAAGAGGAGGTAGAAGTGTATTTCAAAATATTATTCCTTCTTCTACAGGAGCTGCTATAGCTATAGGAAATATTATTCCAGATTTAAAAGGTAAAATAACTGGTATGTCATTTAGAGTTCCTACTTCTAATGTTTCTGTAATAGATGTAACTGCTAAGTTACATAATAGTATTACTTATGATAAATTATGTAATGTTATGAAAGAAGCTTCTAAAAGTTATTTACGTGGTATTTTAGGATATACTAATGATGATGTTGTATCAAGTGATTTTAATGGTGAAAAATTAGTTTCTGTTTTTGATTCTAAAGCATCTATGTTGTTAAATGATAAATTTATTAAAGTTATTTCTTGATATGATAATGAAACTGGTTATTCAGATAAAGTATTAGATTTAGCTTCATACATGTATTATTATAATTAATATTTTATTTTTATATTTTTTTTAAGAAAGAGGTAATATGTCTAAAAGAGTTAAAGGTAGTGTAAAGTGGTTTAATGAATCAAAAGGTTTTGGTTTTATAACACCAGATAATGGTGATAAAGATGTTTTTGTACATTTTTCTGCAATTCAAAGTAGTGGTTTTAAAACTCTTACAGAAGGTCAATCTGTTGAATTTGAAATTACTGATGGAGTTAAAGGTCCTTCAGCTACTAATGTAATTCCTTTATAAATTTATATATTTTGATTTTTTGAAAAGTATTTAAATAATTTTCAGAGATAAATTTTTATTAGTATTTAAATGAATTATTAAATTAAATAATTCATTTAGTACTAATAATTTTATATCTTCCTTTAATTTTTTTTTGATATATATATTTAGATATATATTGTAAATATTTTTGTATTAATTTTGTATTAAATCCAAATTTTCTTAATACATAGTTATTAATTAATTTTTGTGGGTTATCTTTTAAAATTTGTTTTGTTATATCATGTATTTTTTTTGTATTTTTTCTTTTTAAAATTTTTTTTATTTTTTTATCTAATTTTATTAAGTTGATTAATCTTTTATTTTTAATTTTTAATTTTGGTATATATAATTGTAAAAAGTTTTTTAATTTAAATTGTTTATAATAAATTTGTGTATTTATATTTTTATGTCCTAAAATTTTATAAAAAAAAATATCTTCATCTTTATTTTTTCATTTTTTATCTTTTTTATATCAAATTTTAAATGCTATTCTAGCGTATATTGATCTACTGTCTTTATATGTATAATTATTATTCTCAAAAATAATTTTTTTAATCCATCTATTAAAAGGATTAGATAAATGATTATTAATTTTATTATTTGTAGATATATATTTATTTTTATTTTTTTTTATTTTTTTAAATATATTTTTTAATATTTCAGAATTTCTTATTTGATTAATTTTTTTAATTACAAAGTCTGATTTATATCATAATATATATATATTATATTTTTTTTTTATTTTTGTTTTTGCTTGTCCACTAAATTCAATAATGTGTTTTTTATTTGTTTTTTTAAATTTACCTGTTTTAATAATTTCTATCATTCTTCTACCTGTAATTGCAGATAAAGCAAATGATATTAGTGCTAAATTTTTAATGTTGTTAATTGAAGTTATTTTTATAAATATATAATTTATTTTATTTATATATTTTATATAATCTATATTAATGGAATTATTTTTTTTTTCTTTTAATTTTTTTAGTGATTGATATTTTGATAATTCAAATTTTTTTTTTTCTACTTTTAAATAATTAGTTATTTCGTGATGAATTTTAATTTTATCTATTTTTTTAAGTATTTCTTTTCCTTGTTTTATTTTATTAATTATTATATTAATAGATTTATATAAATTTTGTTTAATTAAATTTCTTAATTCTTTTTTTCATTTAGGTAGTAAATATATTATTTTATTAATAATAGTAATATTTTTTTTTTTACTGTTAGTAATTTTTATTTTTTTTATATTATCTGATAATAAATATATTTGGTTAAGTTTTTGTTTAAAAATTTTTATTTTAGTATATATTTTGTATGTATTTTTATTTTTATATATTTTTTTAATTTCTTTTTTAAAATATAAAAATTTTCTTTTTAATAAAAAAATATTTTTTTTAAAATTATGATGTTTTTTTTTTATGAATTGTTTTCTTGCTCTACTGATATATGCTATATAACTATTTAAAGATATATTAAGATTTTTAATATTTTTTTTAAAAATTGTAGATTTTTTTTTATATAGAATATTTTTAAATTTTTGAGTTATGTATTTATTTTCTTCTATATTGGTAATATCTTTTATTAGTTTTTTTATTATTAAGTTAATATTT
>CP144834.1:145201-306390 GCA_036689475.1 Candidatus Stammera capleta
CCATCAGTAATTTCAAATTCAACAGATTGACCTTCTGTAAGAGTTTTAAAACCACTACTTTGAATTGCAGAAAAATGTACAAAAACATCTTTATCACCATTATCTGGTGTTATAAAACCAAAACCTTTTGATTCATTAAACCACTTTACACTACCTTTAACTCTTTTAGACATTGTATTACCTTTCTATAAAAACTTGCCACTTAATGTTAAACGTTAATCAATAATAAACTAATACTTTAAATTATACAAGAAAAAATATATTTAAGTTATTTAAATTGATTAAAATAATTACTATGTGCAACAGCAACAGCTAAAGCATCTGTAATATTTAAATTTAATTCTCTAATTTTAAATAAATTACATATAATTTTATTAATATATTTTTTATCTACGTTACCTTTATTAACAATACATTTTCTAATTCTAGTTACAGAATATTCAAATATAGAAATAAAATTATTCATAGCTGCTAATATTATTACACCACTTATTTGATTTAAACGTATAACAGAAGAATAATTTTTATAAATAAAACTTTTTTCAATAACTAAATTTTCAGGTTTAAAATATAATAAAATATTTAATATTTCTAAATAAATAATTTTTAATCTATTAAAAAAAATACTAGATTTAGTTTTAATACAACCTCTATTTATACAAATAACTTTAGAATCTATAATTTCTATTATTCCATAACCAGTACAATACGATCCAGGATCAATACCAATAATTCTTTTAACCATTTTATAATTTAATCAGGTGAATTAGTTAATAAACAAAATCCAGATGTAGTTTTTGGAAAAGCTATAACATCTTTTATACTTTTAGTATTAGTTAACAACATTACAATACGATCTAAACCTAATGCTAATCCTAAATGTGGTGGAGCACCATACTTTAACGCATTTAAGAAAAAAAAATATCTACTATTTTCACTAATTGAAATATTTAAAATTTTAAATATATCACACTGTAATTTATAATCATGTATTCTAACAGATCCACTACCTATTTCATAACCATTAATAACCAAATCATAAGCATATGATAATATATCAGTATAATTACTATAATTATAAAAATTTTTAGTCATTGTAAAAGGATGATGAAAAGTTTGAATATTATTAAATTTATCAAAATAAAACATTGGATAATTTACTATCCAAACAGGTATATAATTATCCTTTTGAAATAAAGAAAATAATTTACAAATAAAATTTCTAATTTTTACTAATTCTAAACTAATTAATTTTATATTAAAAAACATTAAAATAATTAAATTACCAACAACTAAATTAAATTTAGAAATAAAATTTTGTATTAAGTTATCATTAAAATATAAATTATTACCATATATTTTATAAATAAATTTATTATCTTTATAAGATAATATTTTAATAAATATTAAACAATACAGATTATATAAATTTAAATAAGAAAATATTTTACTATAATAATTACTAATATTAATAAAATTAACTAATAATACAATAGTTAATATATATAAATTTTTTTTATCTAAATAACTTAAAAAAAAATTAGATATTTTTTTATTAAATTTTAAAGGATTACGTAAATCTGGTTTATCAGTACCATAATTATCCATAGAATATTTATAATCTAATAAATTAAATGAATTAAATAAATCAATTTTTTTATAAACTAAAAAAATTTTTGTTATTATATTTTCTATTAAATATCTAATATCTTCAAAATTTGAAAAAGATAATTCTATATCAATTTGAGTAAATTCCGGTTGACGATCAGATCTTAAATCTTCATCTCTAAAACATTTAACAATTTGATAATATTTTTCTATTCCAGAAATCATTAATAATTGTTTAAATATTTGAGGTGACTGAGGTAAAGAATAATACATACCTTTATATATTCTACTTGGTACTATATAATCTTTAGCACCTTCAGGAAAAGATTTAGATAAATAAGGAGTTTCAATATCTAAAAAATTATGTTTATTTAAAAAATTATGTATTAAATATTTAATTTCAGATCTAACCTTTAATATATAAAACATATCAGATCTTCTTAAATCTAAATATCTATATTTTAACCTAATCTTTTCAGAATTATTACTACTAAAATTAATAGGTAAAGAAGACGAATAATTATATATAATTAAATTACATATAAAAATTTCTAATAAAAAATTACTATTAGATTCTATTTTTTTTTTTTTATAAACTTTTCCATAAATTTTAATACAAGACTCAATAGTTAAATTAATTACTAAATTTCATACATTACTTTGTTTTCTTTTTACAAAACATTGTATTATACCTGTATGATCACGTAAATTAATAAAAATAATATTTTTAAAAATTTTTATATTATGAACTCAACCACATAATTTTACATCTTTATTAATATCTTTAGTACTTAATAAACCGCAATAATTACTACGCATATAATTACTATATATATATTTAAAATGTTAATATTAACTTAAACTACATAATAAGTATATAACAATTTAATATAGAAATATATTTACAAAAAAACAATTTAATAAAATAAAATATGAATATTAAAAAAATAATTTACAAAATAATAGATAAAATATTTAAATTTAATAAAATAAAAAAAATATATAATTATAAAATACATCAAAATAATAAATTTAGCGATTATCAAATAAATGGAATAATAGAAATAATAAAAAAAGAAAAAATTAATAAAATATATATATTTAAAAAAATAAAAAAAAAATTAAAAGAAAAAAAAATATTTAAAAAAATTAAAATAATTTATCCAGGTTTTATTAATATTTTTATAGATAAAAGAAAAATTAGTAAAATAATTGATGAATATTCAAAAATAAAAAAATTTGGTATAAAAGAAAAAAAAAAAAACATAGTTATAGATTATTCATCTCCAAACGTAGCTAAAGAAATGCATATAGGACATTTAAGATCTACCATATTAGGAGATAGTATAGGTAACATATTAGAATTTTTAGGACATAATGTAATTAGAATAAATCATATAGGAGATTGAGGTACACAATTTGGTATGATAATTGCATGAATAAAAAAATATAAAATAAAACAAAAAATAAATAATATTAATACAATAGAAAATATTTATAAAAAAGCCCAAAAAAAATTTTTAATAAATAAAAAATTTGCAGATTTATCTAGAAAATATGTAGTAAAATTACAAAAAAAAAAAAAAAACATAATAAAATTGTGAAAAAAAATAGTTAAATTAACTATCAAAGAAAATAAAAAAATATATAAAAAACTAAACATAAAACTAAAAAATAAGAATATAATAGGAGAAAGTTTTTACCAAAAATTTTTACCTTCAATAACAAAAGATTTAATTAAGAAAAAAATAGCATATACAAAAAAAAAAACTGTTCTAATAAATACTAAAAATAAAAATAAAAAAAATACTATAATAATTAAAAAAAAAGATGGTGGATATTTATATAGTACTACCGAAATAGCTTCTATAAAATATAGATATAAAAAATTTAAAACAAATAAAATAATTTATTTAATAGATTCAAGACAAAAATTATATTTACAACAAATTTTTTTAATAGTTAAAAAAGCTAAATATGTACCTAAAAACACAAAATTAATACATTATGATTTTGGTACTATATTAAATAGTATAGGTAAACCCTTTAAAACTAGAGAAGGTAAAAATATAAAACTTAAAAAAATAATTCAAAAAACTATTATTAAAACAAAAAAATTAATTTCATTTAAAAAAAAGAATACATACAATAAAAAAAGAATTAATAAAATATCACATCAAATTGCTATAAGTTCTATAAAATATTATGATTTATCAAAAAATAGAATTAAAAATTATATATTTAATATTAAAAAAATGCTTTCATTAAAAGATAATACTGGACCATATATGCAATATGCATATACTAGAATAGTATCTATATTAAAAAAAAATAATACAAATATAAATAAAAGTATTAAAATATATAAATTAAAAATTTTTAATAAAATAGAATTTAATATATGTAAAGAAATTACTAATCTAGAAGAAATTATAAAACTTTCTTCCAAAGGAAATCCTCATATTATATGTCACTATTTATATAAAATAACATCATTATTTTCTAAATTTTATGAAACAAATAAAATAAAAAATATCAAAGATATAAAAATAAAAAACAGTAAATTAAAATTAATATCAATAATAGCAAAAATTATTAAAATATGTTTATCATTATTAGGTATAAAAGTATTAAATAAAATGTAATAAATTAAAAAATATTTTTCTGACCAATAGTAAAACGATATAAATTATTATAATCTTTATAACTAAAAATATTATAAAATTTTTTAGAAAAAATATATCTTATTATATCTTTATGATAATGAGAATGTTCTAAAATTAATCAACCTTTGTTTTTTAAATAATAAAAAGAATTATTTACTATAAATAAAATATCTGAAATACCTTGATTATCTGAAAATAACGAAAAATATGATTCAAAACGTAAATCATTAGAAATATTTAAACATAAATTATCTTTTTCTATATATGGAGGATTACTAATTATTAAATCAAAATAATTTTTTTTTTTATTTAAAGAAGAAAATCAATTACTTTTTATAAAATAAACATTATAAATATTTAAAAAATCTGCATTATATTTAGCTAAATCAATAGATAAAATGTCAATATCTACACCAATTACAAAAGTTTTTATACAAGATTTAGCTATACATAAAGCTATAATACCAGATCCAGTGCCTAAATCTAAAACATTAGAAAAATTATTTAAATTAATTAAATTAATAGCATAATCTACCATTAATTCAGTATCATAACGAGGTATAAAAACATCAGAGTATATTCTATACGTAATATTTCTAAAAAATCCTTTACTAATTATATAAAAAACAGGTTCACCTCTTAATCTTCTTATAAAAAAAAAATTTAAAATACCTAATTTATAATTATTAATTTCTAAAAAAATATTAGATAAAATTCATTTTTTGTCTTTTTCTAAAACATATTCTAAAATTAAAAAAATATCTTTAAAATTTAAATAATTTTTATAAACACTAATATTTATAAATCATTGTAAAATATTCATTTAAATATTTTCTCTATATTTTTCTATTAAAGGAATTATTAATAAATTTAATTTACCATTTAAAATTTTACTTAAAGAATAAATAGTAAGATTAATACGATGATCAGTAACACGATTTTGAACAAAATTATAAGTACGATTACGATCACTTCTATATCCTGTACCTAATAATTTTTTTTTCTTTAAAAAAAATTCTTTATTCTTTTTATCCAATTCATGAGAATAAATTCTAGCTTTCAATACTTTTAAAGCTTTAGATTTATTTTTATGTTGTGATCTTTCTTGTTGACATTCAACAACTATTTTTGTAGGTATATGAGTAATACGAACTGCAGAATCTGTAGTATTAACATGTTGACCGCCAGAACCTGAAGATCTAAATGTATCTATTTTAATATCTTCATTACGTAATATAGGTAATTTAGAACTAGGTACATCAGGTATAACAGCTACTATACATGTAGAAGTATGAACTCTCCCTTGAGACTCAGTTAAAGGAACTCTTTGAACTCTATGACCACCTGATTCAAATTTTAATTTACCATAAACATTTTTACCAATAATTTTAACTAATATTTCCTTATAACCATTAATATCAGTACTATGAAAATTTATTAATTTAACTTTTCAATTCATAGATTCAGAATATTTTGTATACATTCTAAATAAATCGTAAACAAATAAAGAAGCTTCATGACCACCAGTACCAGCATGTATTTCTAAATAAACATTTAAAATATCTTTAGAATCTTTATTTAAATTTAACAAGTAATTTTTTAATTTTTCATAATAAAAATTTATTTTCACATTTATTTTATTTACTTCTTTTTTAGCTAAAGAACCAAATTCTTTGTCATTAATTAATAATTTAGTAGAAATTAATTCATTACAATATTTATTTCAAATATCAAAACAATTCTTAATCTTATAAAATTTATTATATTTACGCATTAAAGATAAATATTTTTTATTTTTATAATTTGATTTAGAATTTATTAATTTTTCTAATTTAATTAATTTTGCATTAATTTTATTAATTTTTAATTTAATAAAATTATTATTCATAAATATCCTCTAATAATATTTAAACAACTTAATAAAAATAACAAATAATAAAATTAAATATTATAAAAAAAATAAAATAGTAATTTAAAAATAAAAAATATATAATATCTAATAATTAATTTAATTATTATATTATAAACAACTTAAAAAAAATATTTTATTTTTTAAAATATGTGTATTAAAATAATTATAGGAATAGGTAACATAAATAAAAAACTATTTAATACCAGACATAATGTAGGTATATGATGAATAAAAAAATTTTTAAATAAAAAAAATATAAAATTTAATAAAATATATACAAAAAAAATTAAAAATAAAAAAATTCACTTATATATACCTAATACATATATAAATTTATGTGGAAAAAATATATATAAAATTAAAAAAAAATTACATTTCAAAAATAAAGAAATTTTAATAGTACACGATGAAATTAATTTAAAACCAGGAAATGTAAAAATAAAATGTAATATAGGTAAAAAAAGTACGCATAATGGTATTAAAAATATAATCAAATATTTTAAAAAAGATAATTTTTATCAACTTAGAATAGGTATAGGTAAACCAAAAAAAAAATATAATTTAAAAAAATTTGTTTTATCTAAACCTAAAAAAAAAGATAAAAAATTAATAAAAATATCCATAAAAAAATCTATATTCTATATTTCTCTATGAATTTATAAAAAAAAACTTAATTATATACAAAATTATTTACATAAAAAAAAACAAACTAATTAATTTATATTTCTAAAATATGTCAGTAAAAAAAAACTTTTATAAAAAAATTCGAAAAATATATATAAAATATAAAAAATTTTTAAAATTAATAAATTTTACAAAAATAAAAAAAAAAAAAAAAATATTAAATAAAAAATATAATAAACAAAATATATTTTATAATAATAAAATTTTCACACAAGAAAATATATTTAAAAAAAACATATATAAAATAGAAAAAATAAAACAAGAAATTAAATTTTTATATAAAAAAATTAAAAAGTATAAAATATGTATAAAAAAATATAATTTTAAAAAAGAAATTTCCATTATTAAAAGAAAAATTTTACACATTAAAATACAAAATTTTTTTAATAAAAAGAAATATAAAAATAATTGTTATATTAATATCCAATCAGGTTCAGGAGGAACAGATGCTCAAGATTGATCTTTAATGATACTTAAAATGTACATAAAATGAGCAGAAAAAAAAAATTTAAAAATTAAAATAATAGAAAAAATAAATGGTGAAATAGCTGGTATAAAATCAGCAACAATATTAATAATAGGTAAATATATATATGGTTATTTAAAAAATGAAACAGGAATACACAGATTAATTAGACAAAGTCCATTTAAAACAAATAAAAAAAGACATACATCATTTAGTTCAGTATTTGTATATCCTGAAAAAAAAAATATTAAACCTACAAATTTTAATATTAATTTACAAGATATACATATAGATGTTTATAAATCATCTGGTTCTGGTGGACAACATGCTAATAGAACTGAATCAGCAGTAAGAATAAAACATATACCAACAGGTATAATAACACAATGTAAAAAAAACAGATCACAACATAAAAATAAAAAACAAGCAATAATACAACTAAAAAACAAAATATCAAAAATTAAAATTAAAAAACAAAAACATAAAAAATCAAATATTAATTGAGGAAATCAAACTAGAACATATATTTTCGACTATAATATAGTTAAAGATATAAAATTAAAAATAAAAATAAAAAACATACAAAAAATACTTAACGGTAATATAGATATATTTATAGAAAAAAATTTAGAAAAAAAATATAAAAAAAAATATGAACAATAAAAAAATAGATAATATCTATAATATTATTAAATATTATTCTAAAAAACCTAAAAAAATAATAGAAAAAAAAAAAATATATAAAAAAATAGCAGGAAGAATAATATCAAAAAGAAATATGAGTAATAATATGTTTATTAACATACAAAATATTTATGGAAATATACAAGTATTAATAAACAAAAAAAAAATAAAATATACATATTTAAATATAATTAAAAAAATTAAAATAGGAGATATAATATATCTAGAAGGTATTTTATTTAAAACTAATACAAAAGAGTTAACTATAAGATGTAATTATATTAAACTTTTAAACAAATCATATAAACATTTACCAGATAAATTTCATAAATTAATAAATAAAGAATCAAAATTTCGTAAAAGATATTTAGATTTAATAATAAATAAAAAAACAAGAAATACATTTTTAAAAAGAATTAAAATAATTTACTTAATAAGAAAATTTTTAAATAAAAGAAATTTTTTAGAAGTAGAAACTCCTATGCTTCATTCAATACCTGGAGGAGCTAACGCAAAACCATTTAATACATACTACAAAAAATTAAATACAAATATGTATTTACGTATTGCTCCAGAACTATATTTAAAAAAATTAATTATAGGAGGTTTTACTAAAATATTTGAATTAAATAGAAATTTTAGAAACGAAGGTATTTCTACTAAACATAATCCAGAATTTACCATGATAGAAATATATCAAGCATATACTAACTACAAAATAATGATGGAACTAGTAGAAAAAATGTTTTTATATATTATGAACTCTTTATTTTTAAAAAATAAAAAAATTCAATTTAAAAAAAATAAAATAAATTTTAATATTCCATATAAAAAAATTACTTTTAAAAAAGCAATATATAAATATTCAAAATTATTTACTTCTATTAAAGAAATAGATAATTCTAAAAAAATTATTAATATTGCAAAAAAATTAAAAATAAATATTTTAAATAAATCAATAGATAAAATAATATTTAAAATATTTCAAAAAAAAGTAGAAAAAAAAATTATTCAACCAACATTTATAATAGATTATCCTTCTAGTATATCTCCATTAGCAAAAGAAAATGAAAAAAATAAAAAAATAGCAGAAAGATTTGAATTATTTATAGGAGGTTTAGAAATAGCAAACGGATTTTCTGAATTAAATAATTATAAAAAACAAAAAAAAAAAATTAAAAAACAATTAATAGAAGAAAATAAAAATTTAAATTTATTAGATAAAAATTATATTAATGCTTTAAAATATGGTCTACCTCCTACATCAGGAATAGGTATAGGTATAGATAGATTAATTATGTTAATTACTAATAATAGTTCAATTAAAGATACAATCTTTTTTCCTATATTAAAAAAAAATTAAACATTTTTTCTGAAATTTAAAAAAATATTTTCTAGAAAAAATTTATTTAAATAAATACCAATATAATAATCATTTAAATTAAAAGAAAAATTATTTTTTTTTACTGGAAAAAATTGTAATCTAAAATTTTTACTATAAAAATTATTTAATATAATATCTTTATTTAATATAAAGTTTATTATTTTATTTAATTCCTTTCAAAAAACAGATATATTTTTTTTACTCAAATAAGTTAAAAAAAAATCACCAATAATTCTATATAAAAAAATAATATTTTTATTACCTAATATAGGTATTCATAATATTTTTTTAATTTTTAAAAAAAATTTCCTTTTAAAATTTAATGTAAAAAAATTTAAAAATTTAAAAGTTAAAAGTAACACATCATTATTAGGTGAAAAAAAATTATTTAAAAAAACAGTTTTACATTCTCAATTTAAATAATTAATATCACATATATTACCTCTAATTTTTTTTTTTACAATATACATTTCTATTAAACGACCTAATAATCCTTTATCCTTAAAATTTTTTTTAGTTAAATATATATTTAAAAAATCAATAAACTGATATACATAAATACCAGAAATATTTTTTAATAAAGATATTACATAATTTTTAATTTTTTCCTTAAAAATAATATTCATTATTTACCTTTTAAAAATTATATTTAATAATATATACATTATTAAATATAAAAATATAACTTATATATAAAACATATTACAATATAAATATTGTAATTAATAAAATATTTTCTAATCAAATAAATTAAAAAATAAAATTTAAATATATAATTTTAAAAATAAATTTTAAAAAAATTATAAAAATTAATATATTATATTTATAAAAAAATATAAAATTTTAATTTATTTAAAATAAATATAACACTTAAATAAAAATATCAATGATAATAAAATGTGGAATTATAGGTCTACCTAACATAGGTAAATCAACTTTATTCAACTTATTAACAAAACAAAAAGTTAAAAATAAAAACTTTCCTTTTTGTACCATACAACCAAATATAGGTCATTCAATAATTAAAAACAAAAATATTTATAAAATAATAAAATTTAATAAAAATAAAAAAATAATTTTACCAAAAATAAAATATTTTGATATTGCTGGATTAATAGAAGGTGCTCATCAAGGTTTAGGATTAGGAAATAAATTTTTAGAAGATATAAGAAAAACTGACATTTTAATACATATAGTAAGAATATTTAAAAACCCTAAAATAATTAGTATTAATAAAAAAATAAATCCAATATATGATATTAATATAATTAAAAATGAAATAATATTATCAGATCTAATGTTTTTAGAAAAAATTAAAAATAAAAATAATAAAAAATATTACATTAATGAAATAAATTCATTAATAAAATATTTAGAAAAAAAAAAATATATAAATAAAAATAAATTAAGTAATAAACAAATTAAAATAATAAAAAAAAATAATTTACTTATAAACAAAAAAAATATTTACATATTAAATATTGATAAAACATTAAAATGTAAAAATAAAGCAAAAAAAATAGAAAAATATATTAATAAAATAGAATATAAACCAATAATTTTAAAAATAAATATTAAAAAACTCATCTGTAAAAATAAAAAAAATACAAATATCAAAAATAAAATAAACAAAAAAATTATAGAAAAATTAAATTTTATAAACTTTTTTACTATTAAAAATCATAAAACAACACTATGATTAACAAAAAAAAAAAATACTGTTATAAACAGCATTAAACAAATACATAATGATTTCGTAAAAAAATTTATAAAAGTACAAATTATAAATTTAAAGTATTTTATAAAATATAAAGGATGAAATAAAGCTAAAAAAATAGGTAAAATAAAAATAAAAGGAAAAAAATACATAATAAAAAATAATGATATTATTCAAATTATGATAAATAAAAATACTAAAAAATTAAATAATATTTAAATAATAAATTAATAAAATAATATATATAATAAATATATTATTTAATGTACAAAATATTTTTAAATTAATTAAATGATTAAATAACTAAATTTCTTTATATAAATAAAATATTAATAAATTTTTTTTTAAATTTTTAAAAAATGTTTTTTAAATAAATTTAGTTATTACTATTTTAAAACATAAAAAAAATTTTAACTTTTAAAATAAAAATTATTTAAATAAATACTTTTAAAAAAAAATATACTATATAACAAACATATATAGATAATATTACTATTAATTAAATTTATTTAAATTAATAAATTTATCATTAGTAATCTAATAAAAAATATAATTAAATAAAAAAATTAAATATATTTAGTAAACTAATTATTTTAAATAAATAAAATTTATATTAATAAAAATAATAATTAAGTTTATACTTAAAAAAATTATTTAAAAAACTATTAAATTTATAATAATTAAATAATAATTTAAACAATTTTAATAAAAAAAATAAATTTATATAAAAAATAAATATATTAATAATATCTTATTAAATTAAAATTAATTTAAAAATTAACATTAACTAAAATAGTTTTTGAATAAATATTCATTTTATCAAAAAATTAAATTTTGAAAAATATTTATTTAAATATTACTTATAATAATAATTTTATAAAAAAAATTTTATTCTTAATATATTTTTATAAATATATTTATTTATATAAATAAAATAAAAATTTTAAAAAACTTATTAATAAAATTTAATAATATTTAATAATATTTAATAATATCTAGAAAAATATATTAATATTAATAATTTAAATATTTTAAATAAAAACACAATTATTTTATTTTAAAACATTATTAATATTTATTAATTTAAACACTACTTTTAGTTATATTAATATTATAATATTAGTAAATAAATTTATTTTTTAATGAAATAATATTTTATTTAAATAAAAATATATTTAAATAATTCTATAAAAATAAAAAAATATATATAGTAATATTATAACATTATTATTAATAATAATTTATTATAAAAAATTTAATAATAAAAAATATTTATAGAGGATATATAATGGATATAGCAATAATAATATGTATGCATGGCACTCTAGGTATAGAAATGCTTAAAACAATAGAATTAATAATAGGAAAACAAAAAAATATATTCGCAATAAAATTTTTACCTGGAGAAAATATAAATAATTTAATTATAAAATATAAAAAATCATTTAAAAAATTAAATATATCAAAAGGAATAATTTTCTTTGTAGATATAATAGGAGGTAGCCCATTTAATGCGGCAAATAAAATATTACATATGAAAAAAAATAAATGCGATATAATTTCAGGAACTAATATACCTATGCTTTTAGAAATCTGTATGTCTAGAGAAGAAAACAAAGATTTTGATAAATTAATTAATATAGCTATAAACAAAGGTAAAAAAGGAATTAATAATATTTATAATATTATAAATAATCAAAAAAAAACTAAAAAAAAAAAAAATAACAAAAAAAATAATAAATATATGAAAATAATGTTAGCAAGAATTGATGATAGATTAATACATGGACAAGTTTCTACATGCTGAAGTAAAGAATTTAAAATATCTAGAATAATAGTAATAAATGATAAAGTATCAAAAGATACAATTAGAGTTAAATTACTTAAACAAGTATCACCACCAAATATTACATCTCATGTAGTTGATATAAAAAAATTTATTAAAGTATATAATAATCCAAAATATTTTGGAGAAAAAGTTTTATTATTATTTACAAATCCAAAAGATATAATTAAAATTATCAAAAAAGGTGTAAAAATTAATAGTATAAATATAGGAGGTATGTCATATAAAAAAGGTAAAAAACAAATTACAGATGCAATTTCAGTAAATGAAAATGATATAAAATCATTTTATGAATTAGATAAAATGAATATAGAATTAGAAATAAGAAAAGTACCTAATGATAAAAAAATAAATTTAATTAATATATTAAAAAATAAATAAAAAAAGAGAAAAAAATGCAAATAACTTTATCACAAATTATACTAATATTTTTTGCTAGTTGTTTAATAGGAGCAGAATCTATATTAGATGAATTTCAAATACATAGACCAATTTTAGCATGTCCAATAATTGGATGAATATTAAATGATTTAAAAACTGGAATAATTTTAGGAGGTACTTTAGAAATAACTGCTTTAGGTTGAATGAATATAGGAGCAGCAGTTTCTCCGGATACAGCTTTAGCATCAATTATATCAACAATTTTAGTAGTATTAAGTAAACAAAGTATCGGATCTGGAATAGCTATTGCTTTACCATTATCTGCGACAGGACAAATACTTACTATATTAATACGTAGTTTAACTATTGGTTTGCAACATTTAGCAGATAAAATAATAAAAAAAAATCAAAATTTATTCTTTATATCATGTATACATATATGTGCTCTATTTTTACAATCTTTAAGAATAGCTATACCTACATTAATAATAGTTCTAACTATGGGAACAGAAATAATACAAAATTTATTAAATTCAGTACCAGAAGTAGTTACTAATGGTTTAAATATTGCTGGTGGAATAATAGTAGTAGTAGGTTATGCTATGGTAATTAATATGATGAAAACTAGATCATTAATGCCATTTTTTTATTTAGGTTTTACAATAGCAGCATTTACTAAATTTAATTTAGTTGGATTAGGTATTATTGGTATAGTTTTATCCATATTATATATACAATTATCACCTAAATATTATATAAAAGAATTAAATAGTATTAATAAAAATAAAAAAGTTATTAAAGAAAATGAATTAGACTAGTTTAATAAAAGGAAAATAATAAATGAACAAAAAAAAAATTAGTAGTACAGATATAAATAAAGTATTCATACGTAGTACTTTATTACAAGGATCTTGAAATTTTGAAAGAATGCAAGCTCTAGGTTTTTGTTATTCTATGATACCCGTAATTAATAAATTATATTATGATAATAAAAAAGAAAAAAAAAAAGCTGTACAAAGACACCTAGAATTTTTTAATACTCATCCATATATGGTAGCTCCTATTTTAGGAGTAATTATAGCTATGGAAGAAAAAAAAGCTAATGGTGCTAAAATAAATAAAAGTACAATAAACAGTATTAAAATAGGATTAATGGGTCCATTAGCAGGAATAGGAGATCCAATATTTTGAGGTACAATAAGACCAATACTATCTGCTTTAGGTGCTAGTTTATCAATTAATGGAAGTATAATAGGACCAATAATATTTTTTCTTTCATTTAATATTATTAGAATATCTACATTGTATTATGGTATACATTATGGATATAAAAAAGGATTAAATATAATAAAAGAATTAAATGAAAATATACTTCAAAAATTAACTGAAGGTTCATCAATATTAGGATTATTTATTATGGGTGCATTAGTTAGTAAATGAACAAAAATAAATATTCCTGTTGTTATTTCTAATGTACAACAATATCAAAGTAATATTAAAAAAATTACTACTATTCAAAATATTTTTGATCAACTTATACCAGGTTTAGTCCCGTTATTATTAACATTAACATGTATGTGATTACTAAAGAAAAAAATAAATCCTTTATTAATTATGATGTCTATATTCATAATAAGTATTATAGGAAATTTTTTTAAAATTTTACATGTTTAAAATAATTCATAAATTATAAAAAAAAATATAATTTAAAATTTAATAATAAAATAGATACCCATATTTTTTTTATGATATGGGTTTTTAATTAAATATTTATATCAGATAAAACATCTACATCTATATCAGAATCTACTTGTCCTACAAGATAAGAACTTATTTCAGTTTCTTGAGGAGCAATTTGAACATTTTCTGAAATTAATCAATTATCTAATCAAGGTAAAGGATTTTTTCTAATTTTAAAAGGCATTTTCAAAAAAATAGAATTCATTCTAATATTAGTAATATATTCTATATAATTTCATAAAATTTCTTTACTTAAACCTAAAATTGGACCATCAGAAAATAAATATTTAACTCAATCTTTTTCTTGCTCAGAAACCTTAACATATAAATAATAACTTTCTTCTCTACATTCTTTAACTATATCAAACATATTTTCATTTTCTATAAAATTCATAATATTAATTATCTTTTGAGTACCCAATAAATGTAAACTTTCATCACGAGCTATAAATCGAATAATTTTAGCATTACCTTCCATAAGACTACGTTCAGCAAATGAAAATGAACATACAAAACTAATATAAAAACGTATAGATTCTAATGCATTAACACTTATTAAACATAAATAAAGTTTTTTTTTAATTTCATTTAAAAATTTTTTATTTAAAATTAAATCTTTATTAATATTTAAATTATTAATTAAAATAATTAAATCATCATAATATTTAGAAATATCTTTAGTTCTTTTAACTATATAGTAATGATCAACAATATCATCAAAAATAATACTAGGATTATAAAAAATATTTCTAATAATATGTGTGTAAGAACGAGAATGAATAGTTTCAAAAAAAGATCATGTTTGTATTCATGTTTCTAATTCTGGTATAGAAACTATAGGTAAAAATACTAAACTAGGACTTCTACCTTGTATAGAATCTAATAAAGTTTGATATTTTAAATTACTAATAAAAATATGTTTTTCGTAATCAGATAAATATTTAAAATCTATTCTATCTTTAGATAAATCTATTTCTTCAGGTCTTCAAAAAAAAGATAATTGTTTTTGTATTAAATTTTCAAAAACAATATATTTTTGTTGATCATAACGAATTATATTAACAGATTGACCTAAAAACATAGGTTCTTTTAATTGATTATTTTTTTTTCTTGAAAAAGTAGTATAAAACATTTTATTTATTTTAAAAAATTAAATTTTACAAAAATCACAAGAAGATAAAGAAAAAATATTATCATTACAATTTTGTTTATCTTCAGCACCATCTCTAATATTTTGATAATACAAAGTTTTAATACCTAATTTATAAGCAGTTAATAAATCTTTTAATAAAATAGTTATAGGTATTCTATTATTTTTAAAATTTAAAGGATTATAACTAGTATTAGTAGAAATAGATTGATCTATAAATTTTTGTATAATAGAAACTAAATGTAAATAACCTGTATTATTAGGTAAATCTCATAATAATTCATACTTATCTTTTAATTTAACAATTTCTGGTACTACCTGTTTTAAAATACCATCTTTAGATATTTTTATCGTAACTAATCCTCTAGGAGGTTCAATACCATTTGTAGCATTAGATATTTGTGAAGAAGTTTCTGAAGGCATAATAGCAGATAAAGTTGAATTACGTAAACCATATTTATTTATACTATTACGTAATTTTTTTCAATTACAATATAAAGATTCATTACATATATAATCAACATTTTTATTATAAGTATCTATAGGTAAAACACCACGATAATAATTAGTATCTTTAAAAAAATTACATTTACCTTTTTCTTTAGCTAATAAATTAGAAGCATTTAATAAATAATATTGAATATATTCAAATGTCTTATGAGTTAATTTATTTGCACTACCATCTGAATAACGAACTCCATTTTTAGCTAAATAATAAGCAAAATTAATTACACCTATACCTAAAGAACGTCTATTTAAAGCACTATATTTAGCTTGATAAACAGGATATTTTTGATAATCAATAAGTTCATCTAATGCTCTAACTAATAAAAAAGATAAATCTTTAATTTCATCTAGATTATTAATCTCTCCTAAATTAAACGCAGATAAAATACAAAGTGCGATTTCCCCACCTTTATTACTACAAGGTGAAATTAATGGTTTAGTAGGTAAAGTAACTTCTAAACATAAATTAGATTGTTTAATAGAACATATATTTTTATTAAATGGACTATGTTCATTACAATGATCAACATTCTGTATATATATTCTACCTGTAGAAGTTCTTTCTTGCATAATCAATGTAAATAAATCTATTGCATTAATAAATTTTTTTCTTACATTACTTTTATTTTCATAATAAAAATATAATTCTTCAAATTTTTTTTGATCTATAAAAAACGCATCATATAAATCAATAACATCAAATGGATTAAATAAAGTAATATTTTTTTTATCTAACAAACGTTTATACATAAATCCATTCAATTGAATACAATAGTCTAAATTTCTAACTCTATTTTCTTCTATACCTCTATTATTTTTTAATACTAATAAATCTTCAATTTCTAAATGTCAAATAGGATAAAATAAAGTTGCTGCACCATTTCTTATACCTCCTTGAGAACAACATTTAACTGCACTTTGAAATAATTTATAAAATGGTATACATCCTGTATGAAATGTTTCCCCTAAATGTATAGAACTTCCTAAAGCTCTTAATCTACCAACATTAATACCTATACCAGCTTTTTGAGAAACATACTTAATAATAGAATTAACAGTAGCATTAATTGAATCTAAACTATCATCACATTCTATTAATACACAAGAACTAAATTGTTTAATATTAGTTCTAACTCCAGACATAATAGGTGTAGGTAAAGAAATTTTAAATAATGAAATAGCATCATAAAATTTTTTAACATATTTAATACGAATATTATTTTTATAATTAATAAATAAACAAGCTGAAATTAAAATATAAACAAATTGTAAACTTTCATATATTTTTCCAGTAATTCTATTTTGTACGAAATATTTATTTTCTAATTGTTTAACTCCTACATATGATAAATACATATCTCTATTATGATCTATATATTTATCAAATATATCAAATTCTTTTTTTGAATATTTCTTTAATAAAATTGGATCATACTTATTAATAGATACTAAATAACAAACATGATCATATAAAGATGGTGGAGTAAATTTACCATAAGCTTTTTTTCTTAAATTAAAAATTAAAAGTCTAGCAGCAACAAACTGATAATTAGGAAAATTTTCAGAAATTAAATCAGATGAAGATTTTATAAGAATTTTATGTATAATAGAAGTTTTAATTCCATTAAAAAATTGTAAACAAGACTTATTAAAAATTTTTGATATAGAAACATCTTTTAAATTTTTTACAGAATATTTTATAACTTTTTTAATTTTATTAAAATTTATTAATTCTTTACTATTATTATTTTTTATTACATATCAATTTTTATTCATAAAAACCTTTATAATTCTTTTAAAAAACTATTTAAAATTTTAATACTTTTTTATTTTATAAAATATAATAAAATTATATTTATAATTATTTAATTTTTATAATATATTATATAAATTAACATAATTAATATAAACATAAAATAAATTTATTAAACAATAAAAAATAAATGAAAAAAAAATATTTTAATACTTTAAAAAATATAGATATAAATAAAGAATTAAAAAAATCATATTTAGATTATGCTATGTCAGTAATTATAGGTAGAGCACTACCAGATATAAGAGACGGTTTAAAACCTGTACATAGAAGAATTTTATATGCAATGTATATTTTAAAAAATAATTTTAATAAACCATACAAAAAATCTGCAAGAATAGTAGGAGATGTAATAGGTAAATACCATCCCCATGGAGATAATGCTGTATATGAATCTATAGTAAGAATGGCACAAAATTTTTCTTTAAGATATCCTTTAATAGATGGACAAGGTAATTTTGGTTCTATTGATGGAGATTCAGCAGCTGCTATGAGATATACAGAAATAAGAATGTCTAAAATAACCTTAGAATTATTACAAGATATAGAAAAAAATACAGTAAATTTTCTTCCTAATTATGATTCTACAGAAATAATACCAGAAATATTACCAAGTAAGATACCTAATATACTTATTAATGGATCAACTGGAATAGCTGTTGGTATGGCTACTAATATACCACCACATAACATAAATGAAATAATTAATGCTTTAATAAAATTTATTAAAAATAGAAAAATTTCTATTAAAAAATTAATGAAGTATATTAAAGGACCAGATTTTCCTACAGGTGGAATTATAGAAAATAATAAAGGAATATATAAAGCATATAAAACTGGTCAAGGAACAATAAAAATAAAAGCAAAAATTAATTTTGAAAAAGACATTAAAAATAATAAAAAATTTATTGTTATACAAGAACTTCCATATCAATCTAATAAAATTAAAATAATAGAAAAAATTATAGAATTAATAAAAAATAAAAAAATTGAAGGAATAAATAATATTAGAGATGAATCTAATAAAGAAGGAGTAAGAATAATAATAGAAGTTAAAAAAGATATAAAAAGAAAATTTTTATTAAATAAATTACTTCACTTAACTAATTTAAAAATTAGTTATAGTATTAATATAATAGCAATATATAATGGAAAACCTAAAAAATTTAATTTAATTAAAATATTCAATATTTTTATTAAACATAGAAAAAAAATTATAAAAAATAAAACAATTTTTAAACTTAACAAAATTAAAAAAAGAATACATATATTAAAAGGATTAATTTTAAGTTCATTACATATAGATAAAATAATAAATATTATTAAAAATTCTCAAAAAATTAGCGAAGCAAAAAAAAAAATTAAAAAAATAAAATTTATAAATAAATATAAAAATGAATTAATTAAATCTAAAATAAATAATTACAAATTAAGTAAAAAACAAATTTCTTCATTATTAAAATTAAATTTAAGTAAATTAACACATATAGAACAAAATAAAATTAAAGAAGAATATTTTATACTTAAAAAAAAAAAAAAAAAAATTTAAAAATATACTTACTAATAAAAAAATACTAATAAATATAATTAAAAAAGAATTTATTGATATAAAAAAAAAATATGGAGATAAAAGAATTACAAAAATAAATAAAAAAAGTAAAAAAATAAAAATTAAAGATTTAATAAAAAAAGAAAATATAATATTAATTATAAATAAATATAATTATTTAACATATAAAAAAATATCAAAATATAATATTCAACATAAAGGTGGAAAAGGTAAAAAAATTTCAAAAACTAAAAAAAATAATTTTATAAAGAAAACTTTAATTTCCAATACACATAATACTATATTTTTATTTACTAATAAAGGAAGACTTTTTAAAATTAAAATATATAAATTATTACAAAAAAATAATATAAAAAATAAGTTAATTACTAATTTAATAAATTTAAAAGAAAAAGAAAAAATAACTTGTTTAATTAAATACAAAAAAAAACACGAATATTTTATTATTATTACATATAAAGGATTAATTAAAAAAATTAAAATAAAAAATTTTAAAAATAATGGAATAAATATAACAAATTTAAAAAAAAAAGATAATATTATTAATGTAAATTTATTAAAAAATAGTAAAGATATAATGTTATTTACAAAATTAGGAAAAGCTATAAGATTTAAAACTAAATTAATTAGAGAAACTGGTAGAATATCATCAGGAGTTAAAGCAATAAAATTAAATAAAAATGACGGTATAATATCTTCATTAATACCTTATAAAAAAAAGGAAATATTAATAGTAACAGAAAAAGGATATGGTAAAAGAACTTTAATAAATGAATTTTTAACTAAATCAAGAGCTATTAAAGGTATTAAATATATAAAAAATAATTCTAAAAATGGAAATGTTATCAAAGTAATACAAATAAGTGTTAATGATCAAATATTAGTTATAACAAACAAAAATAATATAATACGTATATTAGTAAAAGAAATAAAAATTTTAAAAAGAAATACTCAAGGAGTAATAATAATAAGATTAAAAAAATCAGAAAAAGTTATTGACGTACAAAAAATATAACCTTTTTTATATTTATTATAGATATAAAGAAAATATTTTTATAATACATGTACTGAAGTAGTATTACTAGTTCCAGAAGATACTAAAGCACCAGAAATCATTACTACTATATCGCCAACCTTAGCATAACCAGTAGATATAGATAATTCTTTACCTACACGGTAAAAATCATCAGTAGAATTAATTGATTTTATTACCATAGGTATTATGCCTTTACTTAATATTAATTGTTTATAAACATAATAATTTTTAGTTAAAGCTAATATTAAAGATTTAGGAAAATATTTTCTAATAAATTTAGCAGATTTACCAGCTCTAGTATAAACTAAAATTAAAGGAGAATTTAATTTTTTAGAAATATCTACAGAACTTCTACATATAGCTTCACTAATAGGCATATGTTTATCATTTCTATAATTAGAAAAATTATATTTCATATTACTATCAGTGCATTCACATATAGTAGACATAATTTTAACTGATTCAATAGGATATTTACCTTTAGCACTTTCACCAGATAACATAACTGCATCAGTACCATCTAATATAGCATTAGCTACATCTCCAGCTTCAGCTCTAGTAGGTCTAGGATTATTTATCATAGATTCAAGCATTTGAGTAGCCGTAATAACAACTTTTCTAGAATAATTACATTTTTTAATCATCATTTTTTGAGCAAAAATTACATCTTCTACAGGTATTTCAACACCTAAATCTCCTCTAGCAACCATAATTCCATCAGATACATTTAAAATTTTATCAAAATTATCTAAACCTTCTCTATTCTCAATTTTAGAAATAATTTGTATATTTTTACCACCATTTTTATCTAAAAATTTTCTTATTTCTAAAACATCAGAACTTCTTCTTACAAACGAAGCAGCTATAAAATCAACATTATTTTTACATCCAAAAATTAAATCACACTTATCTTTTTTTGATAAAAAAGGTAATGAAATAGAAATATTAGGTAAATTTATTCCTTTATTCTCACCTAAATAACCACTATTTTTAACTTTACAAATCACTTTATAATTTGTTTTATCAATTACTTTCATAGAAAGTAAACCATCATCTACTAAAATAGTATCACCTATATTAATATCCTTTACAAAATTTTTATATGATACACCTACTATGTCTTTATTTCCTAGGAATTCTTTATCATAAATAAAACTAAATAATTGACCAGTATTTAAATATACATCTTTAGAATTTTCTAATTTAGAAGTACGTATTTCTGGTCCTTTAGTATCTAAAAGTATACATATATCTTTATTAGTAATTTTTATAACTTTATTAATATTTAGAATATATTTTTTATGAAGAATATGATCTCCATGAGAAAAATTTAATCTAGCAACATCCATACCAGCATAAACTAATTTAGTTAATGTTTTTACATTATTTATATTAGGTCCCATAGTACAAACTATTTTAGTCTTTTTCATATTATTTATTTTTTAATTAAAATGAAAATTTATTAAATGCGTTCTAGTGGAATTGAACCACTGACTTCCATCACGTCAAAATGGCACTCTACCTCTGAGTTAAGAACGCAAATTAAATTTTATAAATTACACACTATACTAGTATTATATATTATCATATAATAAAAATTAAAAATATTTTAAATTATAAAATATATTAAAATGAAAAAAAATATTATTGAAGAACTTAAAGAAAGAGAATTAATTGTACAAATTTCTAACGAAAAAAAAATTATAAAAAAAATTAAAGATAAAAAAAAATATATATACTGTGGATTTGATCCTACAAAAGATAGTTTACATCTAGGACATTTAATACCATTAATAACTTTACAAAGATTTTTAAATCATAATTATAAAATTATAATTTTATTAGGTGGAGCAACATCAATTATAGGAGATCCTAGTTTTAGAAAAAAAGAACGTAAAATTAATTCTATAAATAATATTAATAAATATACTAAAAAAATTTCTTTACAAATAAATTCTTTTTTTAAAAAATATAAAAAAATTTTATTATTAAATAATAAAAAATGATTTCATAAAATGAAAATATTTTTTTTTTTAGAAAATATTGGTAAATATTTTAATATTTATAAAATATTAAATAAAGAAGCAATTAAAAATAGAAATATAAAAAATAAAAAAGGAATTACGTTTTTAGAAATATCATATAATTTATTACAAGCATATGATTTCTTATATTTATATAAAAAATATAATACTCATATCCAAATAGGTGGATCGGATCAATGAGGTAATATTATATCTGGTATAGAATTAATTAAAAAAATATATAAAAAAGAAACTTTTGCAATTACTTTACCGTTAATGATAAAAAATAATGGTATTAAATTTGGAAAATCAGAAAATAATACTTTATGATTAAACGATAAAAAAACAACTCCATATGAATTTTATCAATTTTGATTAAATATACCAGATGATCAAGTACATAAATTTTTAAAACAAATAACTTTTTTAAATATTAAGAAAATTAATAATATTATTAATAAAAAAAATATATATAAAGCTAAAAAAATTTTAGCTAAAGAAATTACTAATATTGTACATGGTAAAAAAGAATTAAAAAACTCTATATATATATCAAATTTTTTTTTTAAAAAAAATAAAATAAAAAAAAACAAAAAGAATTTTAATAAAATATATAATTATAAAAAAAAAAAAAATAATATACCAAAAAAAGAAAACAATTTAAAATCTATACTAATTAATTTAAAAATTACAAATTCAAAATCACAAGCTCATAAATTAATTTTAAACAAATCTATATATATAAATTATAAAAAAATATCAGATCCAAAATATAAAATTACAAATAAAGATAAATATTTTAAAACTTTTACTATAATTAGTAAAGGAAAAAAAAAATTCTTTTTAATAAAATGAAAATAAAATACTTAATATTTTTCTACAGAAAAATTTTTTACATTAATAAAAAATTTATTTTTTAAACAATATATTATTTTATTAACCATATTAAAATTACCACATATCATAAAATGACTATTATTATTTATATATTTAACTAAAAAATCCTGTAAAAAAAAATTATCTATATGATTATAGATAATATTTTTATTATTTTTTTTATTTTCTCTACTAATAAAAAAAAACAAATTTAAATAATCAAAACCATATAATTTTCTAAAATTAAATAATTTTTTAAAATAAAAAATATTATTTAAATATTTTATGCCATATAAAAAAAAAATTTTACTAAAATTTTTTTTAATATATACAAAATCACTTTTTAAAATAGATAAAAAAGGAGATATTGATGTACCTATACATAACATTCATAATATTTCCTTATTATTAATATTTTTAATAAAAAAATTTCCATAAGAATATTTAGATATATAAATTATATTTCCAACATTTAAATTAAACAATAAATTACTAAAAAAACCTCCTTTAACTTTTTTTAAAAAAAATTCTAATTCTTTATCTTTATAAGAATTAACAAATGAATAAAATCTAAAATAAAATTTATTTTTATATTTTAAACCTAATTTTGTAAATTGCCCTCCATAGAAAGAAGAAATATTATTATTTAAAAAAACACTAAAATAATTTTTATTCCATATTTTAATTTTTTTAATTTTATTTTTTATTCACTTCATAAAAATTATTTTTTAAAAGTATTAAATTCTAATATACCTTTATATAAATTAGAACCTAACATTTCTTCTATACGTATTAATCTATTATATTTAGATATTCTTTCTGATCTACTCATAGAACCAGTTTTAATTTGTCCAGAAGCTACACCCACAGAAATATCTGCGATAAAAGTATCTTCAGTTTCTCCAGAACGATGAGAAATTATTACAGAATAATTATGTTTTTTAGCTAAATTTATAGCTTTAAAAGTTTCAGTTAAAGTACCTATTTGGTTAGGTTTAATTAATATAGAATTTGCAACATTTAAATTAATACCTTTTTTTAATAATTCTACATTAGTAACAAATAAATCATCTCCTACTAACTGAACATTATTACCTAAAATACCAGTTAAATATACATATCCTTCCCAATCTAATTCACTTAAAGGATCTTCAATAGATAAAATTGAATATTTATTAATTCAATCATTTAATAAATCTGTAAATTCATAAAAAGAATATTTTTTATTTTCAAATAAATATAATTTTTCATCTTTATTATAAAATTCTGATGCTGCACAATCTAAAGCTAAATATATCTCTTTACCTAAAATATATCCTGCTTTATTTACTGCATCACTAATTAAAACTAAAGCTTCTTCATTAGAATTTAAATCAGGAGCATATCCACCTTCATCACCTATGGAAATTTTTCTATTATTTAATTTTAATATTTTACCTAAAGTATGAAATATTTCTGAACACATTCTAACTGCATGTCTAAAACTTTTTGCACCAACAGGTAAAATCATAAACTCTTGAATATCTATATTATTGTCAGCATGACAACCTCCATTAATAATATTCATCATAGGAACAGGCATAGATAAATTACTATTTTTATTTAATTTATTTATGTAATTAAATAAAGTCATATTTAAAGAATTAGCACTAGCTTTAGCTATAGCTAAAGAAACAGCTAAAATAGAATTTGCACCTAATTTAGATTTATTATCTGTACCATCTAAATTTATCATTAATTGATCAATATTACTTTGATTAATAGAATCTAAACCTACTATTTCTTTAGAAATAATATTATTTATAATAAATACAGATTTTAAAACTCCTTTTCCAAAAAAACGATTAATATCATTATCACGTAATTCCATTGCTTCATTTAAACCTGTAGAAGCTCCAGATGGTACAATAGCTTTACCATAATAACCGCCTTCTAAATGAACTTCAGCTTCTACAGTAGGATAACCACGAGAATCCAATACTTCCCTTCCTAAAACTTTTATAACCTTACTCATATTAAAATTACCTTAAAAATATTAATATATATACTTAATTATAAAATGCATTTATAAAACTATCAAATAAAAATGCAAATTATAAATAAAAATATTTTTAAAATAATACATATAAAAAATATTTAAATAAAATATTTACCTTAAATTTTAAATATTTATTTAAAATAAATAATAATAAAATTTAAATTATTTTAATAAGAAAAATAAATTAATATAAATTATAAAATATTAAATTTTATTATTTTACATAAAAATATAAATATGATAAAATATTTACTATAGCGGGATAGAGCAGTGGTAGCTCGTCGGGCTCATAACCCGAAGGACGTTGGTTCAAATCCAACTCCCGCAATATATAACATAATCTATAAAAAAAAATAAATCTTAAGTAAATAATTTAAAAAATAAATTAACAATATACCTTTTAAAAAACCTAAAATTAAACTCAAAAATATATTTAAAAAATAAAACACCACCAAAAAAATATCTTTTAAAAAAATAAAAAAAATATTTTCTAAAAAATTAATTACCAGTAAAAAAGTTAAAAATAATATAGCACAAAAAATTTTTTTTTTAAAGAATATCATTATATATTTATTAAAAGAAAATAAAACAAAATAATTTAATAAAAAATATAAAATAAATAAAAAAAACAAGGAAAATAATTCCCTTAAAAAACCTCTTTTAAAACTATAAAAAATAGAAAAAAATATAATAAAATAATTAATTATATAAATAATTCTAGTAAAATTCATAATTATTCTAAATTTAAAAAAATTAATAATAATTTTAAAAATTATATATGTTTTAAAAAAATTCTACCTTATATAAATATAAACCATATGGTTTAACTAAATTAATTTTTAAAACACTATTATTTCTACAAGATAAAATATATTTTATTCAATTTATACTACACTTTTTAGAACCTACTAATAATAAACTACTAACAATATTACGTACCATACGATATAAAAAAGAATTAGCTTTAATATCAAATATTAAATAATTTTTTTTTTTAAATATATTTAAATGCATAATATTTTTATATATATTTTTAGATTCACAACCTGAAGATTGGAAAGAACTAAAATTATGTTTTCCTAATAAAAAACAAGACGCTTTTAACATTAAATTAATATCAATATAATTATTATAATACATAACAAATTGATTTAAAAAACTTGACCTAATATAAGAATTTCAAATAATATATAAATATCTTCTAGAATAAACATTATAACGAGCATGAAAATTATTTGAAACATATTTAATTCATTTAAAAGTTATATCACATGGTAAATTAAAATTAGATATTAATAATCACTCATTTTCAGTTTTATAAATAAAAGTATCAAAATGAAAAACTTGTCCTAAACTATGAACACCAGAATCAGTTCTACTAGAACAAATAATATTAATTCTATGTTTAGATATATTAGATAAACAATCTTCTATAACTTTTTGTATACTTTTATGATTATGTAATTGTTTTTGTCAACCTATATATTTAAAACCATTATATTCTACACATACTAATAATCTATACACTTTATTTAACATAAAATTTATTTTTATTACGTAAAAAATATAATTTAGATTTACGAAAAAAATATTTTTTTTTTATTAATATAGAATGTATTATAGGAGAATGAATAAAAAAAATTTTCTCTACTCCTACTCCATAAGATAATTTTCTTAATGTAATAGATGAATTTAAACCTTTATTTTTAATAGAAATAATTATACCTTTAAAAATTTGTAATCTTTTTTTAGAACCTTCTATAATTCAAATTTTAATTTCTACAAAAAAACCAGTTTTTAAAAAAATTACATTTTTATTTAAATACTTATTTTCAACAAAATTTATTAATCTATTCTTCATATAATGTCCAAAAAAAAATTAATTTTAAAAATATTTACTAATTTTTTTTAAAAATTTTACCAAAACTTTATCAGTAAAAAAATTATTCAACAAATATGGTTTATAAATCAAAGTTTTAATAAAAGATTGTTTTATCCTTCATAAATGTATTTCCTTATGATTACCAGATAAAAGAACCTCAGGTACACAATAATCCTTAAATTTAAAAGGTTTAGTATAATTAGGATATCCTAACAAACCATTAAAGTTAAAAGAATCATTTTTACAAGAATCAATATTATTTAATATACCTGGAATATTTCTAATTATAATATCTATTAATACTAAAACAGAAATTTCACCACAACTTAAAATAAAATCACCTATTGATATTTCAATATCAATATAATTATCAATAATTCTTTGATCTATACCACTATAACGACTACATATAAACACTAAAGAATTATAATTTAATAATTGCTTAATTAAATTAACATTAATTAATTGACCTTGAGGTGATAAATGTATTATAAAATTTTTTTTATATAAACTACGTATTTTTTTAATTACATAATACAAAGGTTTTGGTTGCATTAACAAACCTGCACCACCACCATAAATTTTATTATCTATACCATAATTACTTTTTTTAAAATCCATTAAATTTCATATATTAAAATGAATAATTTTCTTTTTTATACCTTTACATATTAAACCATTTTTAAAAGGAGAAACAAAAAAATCTGGATTTATTGTAATAATATTAAAATACATCTTTATTTATAAAAAATTAAATTAATTAAAAACATAAAAACAAAAATTACTAAATAGAATTAATATTTTTATATTTTTTCCATAGAAAAAAAACTTTTTTAGATAAAATAGCACCATAACTAATTCATAAATTTATATTTTTAACATCCATATATATACCTTTATTAGGTATAAAGGTATCAAAAGGATTATAAAAACCTAATTTTTTTATAAATTTACTATTACGAAATCTACGTTTATCAGCTACTACAATATGATAAAAAGGTAATTTTTTCCTTCCATAACGAGCTAAACGTATAACTATCATATAATAACCTCAATTAAATATATAAAATTTTTTTTTAATAACATATATTTTTAAAAAATTTATATTTTTAATAATAAATTTTTAACAACTAAATAGTGGGAAAGGGATTCGAACCCTTGATACAATCAAGTATACACATCTTCCAAACGTGCTCTTTAAACCACTCAGACATCCCACTATTAATTAAATTTAATATATATATTATATACTAAAAAATAAAAATATTTTGACATTCAAAAATATTTTAATTATACTACCATTATATTCCTCTGTAGTTCAGTTGGTAGAACGGCGGACTGTTAATCCGTATGTCACTGGTTCGAATCCAGTCGGAGGAGTAAAAAAAATTAAATATTTATACTATTAATATTTAAAAAATTTTCTTTAATAAAATCTTTCCTTAGTTTTATATTATCGCCCATTAATATTCCAAATAATTTATTAGTATAAATATCATCGTTAATAATAATTTTAGACAATGTTCTTTTTTTAGGATTCATAGTAGAATCTCATAATTGTATAGGATTCATTTCCCCCAAACCTTTATAACGTTGTATTAGTATATTTTTTTCATTTTTCTTTAAAAGATAATTTATTAAAAACCCTAAATCACTTATTTTTTTTTTTTTACTATCTAAAATAATATATTTAATATAAGTATCATTAAAAAAATATAACTTTTTTTTTAATTTTAAAAAAGCACAATATTTTTTTTCAAAAAAAAAATTATCTATACAAATAATTTCTTTACTAAATTTATGTAAAAAACATAATTTTATTTTAAATATTTTTTTTTTATAAAAAAATAATTTTAAAGATATCTTTCCATTAAAATAAGAATCTTTATTTAAAAAAAATACAAAATCATTTATTCAATTTTTAATATCATTTATTAAAAAACTAGATAATTTTTTAAAAAACATAAGTTTATTAAAAACAAAATAAGAAAAATTACTATTTAATTTAGATAAAAAATTTAAAATACTAATATATTTACAAGACAAATTTATTAAACTTTTATTATCTAATAAAATAGAACCATCATATTTATATAATATAATTTTTTTAAAAGATAAATTTAATTTATATTTTATAAGATCATTATTATCTTTAAGATATAATTCTTTTTTACCTTTTTTAACTTTATATAAAGGAGGACGAGCAATATATAAATATCCACCTTTTATTAAATCAGGCATATATCTATAAAAAAAAGTTAATAATAAAGTTCTTATATGAGCTCCATCTACATCAGCATCAGTCATAATAATTATATTATGATATCTTAATTTACTTAAATTAAAATTTTTATATCCTATTCCACAACCCAAAACAGAAACTAAAATATTTATTTCTTTAGAAGATAAAATTTTATCTAAACTAGTTTTTTCAACATTAATAATTTTACCCTTAAGAGGTAAAACAGCTTGATTGATACGATTTCTACCTTGTTTAGCAGATCCACCTGCGGAATCTCCTTCAACTAAAAATATTTCAGAAAAAACAGGATTTTTTTCCTGACAATCTGCTAATTTACTAGCTATAATATTAATATCTAAAATATTTTTTTTTCTTGATAATTCTCTGGATTTTTTTATAGATTCTCTTATTCTATAAGAATTAATAATTTTATTAATAATTAATTTAGCATCATAATTATGATCCATTAAAAAATTTAATAAATATCTATTTACTAATGATTCAACAACATATTTAACTTCTGAAGAAATTAATTTTTCTTTAGTTTGAGAAGAAAATTTAGGATTAAACATTTTTATAGAAATTATAGCAAATAATCCTATTCTAGTATCTTCACCTATAACATTAATTTTCTTTTTTACATGATTATTTTTTTTATCTATATATATATTTATACTACGAGTAATAGCAGATTTTAAACCTATTAAATGAGAACCTCCATCTTTTTGTGATATATTATTAGTAAAACATAAAATTTTACTTTCAGTTGTATCTATTCATTGACAAACTAATTCTAAATAAATATCCTTCTTTTTTTTTTTTAAAAAAAAAATATTTTTATGAAGAACAGTTTTATTTTTAATTAAATAAAACAAAAAAGATTTTATACCACCATAATTTAAAAATTTATGAAAATATTTTTTTTTATCATGAATTAATTTAATATATAAACCAGAATTTAAAAAAGATAATTCGTTTAATCTATTAAATAAAATATTAAATTTAAATTTATTAAAAGTTAAAAAAATTTTTTTATCAGGTCAAAATCTTATATATGTACCTGTTAAATTAGTAACACCAATAACTTGAATTTTTTTCTGAGGTATTCCAAATTTGTAAATTTGATAAAAAATTTTATTTTCTCTATATATTTTTAATTCTAACTTTTTAGATAATGCATTTACAACTGATATTCCAACTCCATGTAAACCACCAGAAATTTTATAAGAATTATTATCAAATTTACTACCAGAATGAAGTACAGTCATAATTAATTCTGCACTAGATATACCTGTATCACTATGTATATCAGTAGGTATACCTCTACCATCATCTAAAACAGATACAGATCCATCTTTATGTAAAGTAACAAAAATTTTTTTACAAAAACCAGACAAACATTCATCTATAGAATTATCTATAACTTCAAAAACCATATGATGTAAACCAGTACCATCACAAGTATCACCAATATACATACCTGGACGTTTGCGAACAGCTTCCAAATCTTTTAAAACTTTAATACTAGAAGAATTATATAAATTATTAGATAACATATTTTTACTCATTTAAAAATTAAATATTATTTATAATTGAATCGGCATAATCATATAATTAACAAATTTATTATTAATATTTAAAATTTTTACAATAGAATTATCATCTTTAAAATAAATACGTACTTTAGATGTGTCTTTAATAGAATTTAAAATATCTAAAATAAATTTAATATTTAAATTTATACTTATATTATTGCCATAATAATCAATTAATATTGATTCTTTAATTTCATTATTATTAGAATCATTAGAAGATAATATAAGATAATTATTTATAAAGTATAAATTTACATAATTTAAAATATTATTACTTATTACTAAAGAACGTAATAAAGCATTTTTAAATAATACTAAATCTAAATCTACAAAAAAATAATTTTCAATAGATAAAAAAATATTAGAATAATCAGGAAAAGAACCATTTATTAAACTACTATAAATAATATAATTTCCAAAAGAAATTTTTACCATATTTAAATCTAACTCAAAAAAAACATTCTCATTATCAAAAAAATCAAAAAATTTAAATAATTCCATAACTAATTTACGAGAAATAATTAAAGAAAAATTTTTTACTTTATCTGATAAAGAAAAATATTTAATAGATAATTTATAAATAGAAATACGATAACTATCTGTAGTTACAAAAAAAAAAAAACCATTTTTATATTCTATTAACATACCATTTAAATAATAATAAATATCTTGATCACCCATTGAAAAATATATTGAAAATATTATTTTCTTTAAAATATTACTATTAATAGAAAATTTATAATAAAAAACAAATTTTTTATTTAAAATAGGAAATTGTAATATAGGTAAAGTATTTAATAAAGTAACACTCTTTAAACAAGATAATTTTAATCTACTTTTACATATATTTAAAAAAACTACATCATCATTAGAATAAGTTCGAAATAATTCATATAAATTACGTAAATTAACAGTAAAAGAACCAACAGAAAAAATATTTTTTTGAGATAAAATTATTTTACAATTAATTTCCATATCTAAATCAGTTACTTTAAAACTTAAAAAATTCTTATGAACTTTTACTAAAATATGTGTTAAAATAATATTTTTATTTGAAATACCCACATAAGTATTTAATTTACTTAAAATATTAAATATTTTTTTTTTTTTTATAAAAAATTTCATATTTAGACGATAAAATTAATTTAGTTAAATTATTAAAATCAGATTTAACAATATTATTTGTAGTATATAATTTTTTAATTTTTTTACAAGAATATATTATAGTAGAATGATCTAAGCCACCAAAAAAAATACCTAATTTAGATAAACTATAATTAGTTAATTTTTTGCTAATAGCTATAGACATCTGTCTAGGATATACAAAAGATTTATAACGAGATTTAGATAATAAATTTAAAATAGTAATTTTATAATAATTAGACACTATTTTTTGTATAGTATAAATTTTAATACTTCCATAATCTGACTTCAAAAAATTATATAATACATTTCTAACAAAATCAATATTAATATTATTTAAACAGTTAAAATATTTAGCATATATAAATAAAATATTTAAAATACCTTGTAATTCATATATATTAAATATATCTAAATTAGATATAAAATTAATAATATCTTCATTTAATTTTAAATTAATATTTTTAGATTTTAAATATAAAAATTTATATTTAATATCAAAATCAATTTTATTAATTTTAATTACTGAACCACAAGACAATTTAGAAATAATTTCATTGTTTAAATTTAAATCCAAAATATTTTTATTAGAAGTAAATACTAATATACTTTTTCTTTTAAATAAAATATTTAATATACATAAAAATTTTTTTTGAGAACGTTTACTATTAACTAAATACTGAATATCATCTATCAATAATATTTGACTTAATTTTAAATAAGTCATAAAATTATTTATATTACTTTTATAAATATTATTTATAAATCTCTTAGCATTAATATATATAATTCTTTTTTTATTATAATTTAAATCATTAATTTTATTACCTATAGAATTAATTAAATGTGTTTTACCTAAACCAGTATTACCATATAAAAATAATAATTTATATTCTTTAAAAGAGGAAAAACATAAATCTATTGATTTTCTATATGCAAAATAATTAGACATACTATAAATAAAATTATTAAAACGATATGTTTTAAATAAAAAAAAATTTTTAAAATATTTAAAATCTAAAAAAGAATTTTTTTTATTAACAAATATATTTTTATTAGAATATTTACTACCAACATAAAAATTTATCAACGGTAATTTATTACATAAATAAGAAAAATATTTATAAATATTTTTTAAATAATTATTTTTTACATAATTAAGAACAAAAATATTTGGAGCATATAAATTTAAAGAATTATCATTTATAATAACTTGTAAAGGTAAAATTCACATAATAAATTCATTTTTAGATAAATCATTTTTAAATTTATTTAAACATTTTAATCATATTTTTTTTAACAACATAAAACTCACATTTAATATAAACAAATATAATAGTATAATTATTATACATAAACAAAATAAATTTTTTTAAAAATAAATATAAAACATATGAAAAGAACATATCAACCATCAAAAATTAAAAAAAAACGTACTCATGGATTTAGAAAAAGAATGTCAACAAAAAACGGAAAAAAAATTTTATCACATAGAAGAAGAAAAAAAAGAAAAAAAAATTAAATATAAAAATTTTACTTTTCCAAAGAAAATGAAATTTAAAATTAAAAATACTTTTTTTAATCAAAAAAAAACATTTAATTTTTTATTAATAAAAAAAAAATCTAATAAATTTAATTATCCAAGAATAAATATAATAATTAAAAAAAAATATATAAAAACCTCCACTCAAAGAAATAAAATTAAAAGAATTATATACGAAACATTTAGATTAAAACAACATAAAATAAAAAAGAATGATTATTTATTAATAATTAGAAAAAAAATTTTATACATTAAAAATTTTTTTTACTTAATAAATAAAATATGAAAAAAATATTATAAATAAAAATAATAAAAAATTTTAAAAAATATGAATTTATTTCAAAAAATTACAATTATATTAATAATAATATTAAGTACTTTTGTACAAAGTAAAAAACAACAATATAAAAATAATTATTTATATATAAAAAATAAAGTTTTTTTAATTAAAATTAATAAATTTAATGGGAATATAAATAAAATTAAATTATTACAATATAAAGATACTAAATATATAAAAAATTTATTTAATAAAATAAATTTTAATATAAGTAAAATAAACAAAAATAATAAAAAAAATATAAATTTTAATAAAAAAAAAATATTTTACAATAAAGAACATATTAAAATACTATGAGAAAAAAAAAATAATAATATTTATTATAAAAAATATATAATTCTAAATAAAAAATCATATAAATTTTATTTAAATTTTAAAATTAAAAATAATACTAATAAAACTATTCATTACAATATATATAATAAATTATTAAATTTTAAAAATAATTTTAATAATAAAAATTATGTTTCTCTTTGAGATGAGAAAAATAAATTTCAAAAATATCAATTAATTGATACAAAAAATAAAAAAATTCCTCAAACTAATTTAAATTGAATTGCAATATCAGAAAAACATTTTTCAACTATTTTACTATTCAAAAAAAAAGATAATATTAATAATTTTTATATTAAAGATAAAAAAAAATATAATATTATAAAATATATTAATAATTTTAAAATTAATCCTAAAGAAACAAAAATAATAAAACATAAAATATGAATAGGACCAAATTTAACAAAAAATTTAAATAATTTATCAAAAAATTTAGATTTAATAATAGATTATGGAAAACTTTGATTTATTACAAAACCAACTTTAAAAATATTAATTTATATTAATAATATTGTTAATAATTGAGGATATACAATAATAATTATTACAATAATATTTAAAATTATTACATATCCTTTAAATAAATTACAATTAAAAGTATTAAATAAAATAAATTATATACAACCAAAAATAGAAAACATAAAAATTAAATATAAAAATAAAAAACAAAAAATTAATGACAAAGTTCTTAATTTATATAAAAAATATAATATTAACCCAATTATAGGATTTATATTAATAATAATACAAATACCACTATTTATATCTTTATATAATATAATTTCACAAACAACAGAATTTAAAAATTCTAAATTTTTATTCTGAATAAAAGATTTATCTTTATACGACAAATATTATATTTTACCTATAATTATGGGTTTATCTATGTTATTAACACAAAAAAATAATAATAGTAATATAAACACATTTTTTACACCATTTATATTTGTAATATTATCATTATATTTTCCTAGTGGAATATTATTATATTATACAGTTAATAATTTATTAACATTCATACAACAAAAATACATAAAATAAAATATATTTATGATTAAAAAATTTCATGAAACTATAATAGCTCAATCAACTCCTATAGGATATGGAGGTATAGGTATAATCAGAATATCAGGTAATAAATCAAAAAAAATATCAAAAAAAATTTTAAATAAAAAACTTATTCATAAAACTGCACAATACACTTCTTTCAAAAACAAAGATGGTCAAATAATAGATTTTGGAATAGCAATATATTATAAATCACCAAATTCATTTACTGGAGAAGATATTTTAGAACTACAATGTCATGGTGGACAAAAAATAATAAATTTAATTATAAAATCAATCATTAATTTAAAAATTAAAAATATTAGAATAGCAGAACCAGGAGAATTTACCGAAAGATCTTATTTAAATAATAAAATTGATTTAATACAAGCAGAAACAATAAATAATTTAATATTTTCAAATTCAGAAAAAAACATATTTTCAGCAATAAAATCTCTTAGAGGATGTTTTTCAAAAAAAATTAAAAATTTAATAAAAATTATTAAAGATTTAATGTGCATAATAGAAAAAGAAATTAGTTTTTCAGAACAAGAAATTAAAATTGATAAAATTAAAAAAATAAAAAAAAAAAATAATTTTATATATAAAAAAATTAAAAAAATATATAAAAAATCTAAAAAAAGTTTATTTATTAATAATAAAATAAAAATTTCTATAATAGGTAAACCTAATGTTGGTAAATCAAGTTTAATGAATTTTTTAACTAAAAAAAACACATCAATAGTAACTAATATACCAGGTACAACAAGAGATATTATAAAAGAAAATTTAAATACAAACAACTTTCAAATAGAAATAAATGATACTGCTGGAATACATAAAACTAATAAAAAAATAGAAAAAATAGGTATAAAAAAAACATGAAAAATAATAAATAAATCTCAAATAATTATTTTTATAGAAAATGCATCAGATATTACAGAAAAAAAAATATATAATAAATATAAAAAAAATATAGAAAATAAAATAAAAAATAAAAAAAAAATATTATATTTAATACGAAATAAAATTGATATTACAAAAGAAAAACATAAAATCATCAAAACAAAAAAATATACTCTTATAAATATATCAATAAAAAAAAAATATGGTATTAAAAAAATTAAATATGAAATAAATAAAAAAATTAATAAAACTAATAAAAAAAATATTTTTCTAGTTCAACAAAGACATTTAAATTTAATTAAAAAAATTTTAAAAGAAATAAAAAATATTAAAAAAACAATAAAAAATAAAATAAACAAAAAAACAATTAATTTAGATACTATATATCAAAATTTATTTAATAGTTACAAATTATTAAATGAAATATTAGGTAAAAAAAAATTTACTTCAAAAAACATTATTAATAATATATTTAGAAAATTTTGCATAGGTAAATAAATTTATTAATATGAAAAAAAAAATTATTTTAAAAATTAAATACAAAACATCAAATAAAAGAATAGATATTATTTTAAAAAAAAAAATTAAAAATATTTCAAGAAATAAAATACAAAAAATAATAAAAAACAAAAAAATTTTAATCAATAATAAAATAATTAAAAAACCAAGTACAAAAACTAAATTAGGAGATATAATTGTAATTCAAAAAATAAAAAATAATATAAAATACAAAGCAAATAATAATATTAAATTAAATAAAATATATGAGGATAAAAATATTCTAATAATAAATAAAAAAAAAAATATAGTTATACATCCAGGTAGTGGAAATATACAAAATACATTAATGAATACATTAATGTATCATTATCCAATTACATATAAAAAAGTACCTAGATGTGGAATAATACATAGATTAGATAAAAACACTACTGGTTTATTAATAATTGCAAAAGATATAAATACATATAAAAAATTAATAATTTATATGAAAAAAAAAAAAATTTATAGATCATATATTGCTTTAGTTTGAGGAAAAATAAAATCAGATGGTTTAATAAATAAACCAATTTTAAGACATAAATTTCAAAGAAAAATTATGTCTGTAAATAAAAATGGTAAAAATTCTCTAACACATTTTAAAATAATAGAATATTTTTCTTTTTGTACATTATTAAAAATAAATTTAGAAACTGGTAGAACACATCAAATTAGAGTACATATGAATTATATTAATCATCCTATAATAGGAGAAAAAATATATACAAGAAAAAATATTTTTAAAAACTTTATTATTCCAAACACAATAAAAAAAAAAATTTATAATCTTAAAAGACAAGCCTTACATGCTTATTCATTAAAATTTATTCATCCAAATAATAAAAAAAAAATTATAATAAATTGTAATTTACCTCAAGATATATGAGATTTAATTTTTGAATGTAGATTATTTAATAATTTTAATAATTAAATTTTAATCATCTTTCTAAAATAAAAACAGCAGAAATAGAATGTATATTATAATTTGAATAAAATGAATTATAAAATTCTAAATTATCATTCATAAAATTACGTGCAGCACAAGATGTAAATCTTTCATCAGAAAAAAAAACTTTTAAATTAAATTTATTAATTAAATAAAACGCAAATTTCTCTATATAATTAACAATTAATTTACAACCATTTTTTTCTAAATTATATGGATAACCTACAACAGCTTTTTTAACTAATCATATATCAATAATTCTTTTAATATCCATTCAATTTACAGGAACACCATTTTTAGCATTTAAACATATTAAAGGACTAGCAGTTTTAGTATAATGTTGTCCTATAGCTACACCAATATATTTCATACCAAAATCAAAAGAAATAATAAACATAAGTATAAATAAATAATATAATAAAATTTAAATAAAATTTAATATTTTTTGTAAATTTAATTTAGCATCTCCGAATAAAATACCAACATTTCTTTTAAAGAAAATAGAATTATTAATTTTAGAAAATCCAGTATTATATAAATTTAAACTTCTTTTAAAAATTATCACAAAATCTGACTCTCAAACTTTTATAACCGGCATACCATACAAAACACAATTTTTGTTATAAATAGCTTCAGGATTAATTATATCACTAGCGCCAATAACTAACACTAATTTATTTTTCATAAAATTACTATCTATATTATCTAAAGAATAAATATATTTATGTTTTATATTAGCTTCTGCTAATAATAAATTCATATGTCCAGGTAATCTACCTGCTATAGGATGAATTATAAAACTAGTATTAATTGAATATTTATTCAATAATATTTTCACTAAATTTGAAATTAAATTTTGTGATTGTGATAATGCCATACCATAACCAGGAACTATAATAATATTTTTAAAAGAAATAATTATTTTTCTAACATCTAAAAAACTTAATTTATTAACTTTTTTTTTAATAAAATAATTTTCTTGATATAAATTTTTAAAAAATATTTTTCCAAAAATAATTTGAAAAATAGATTTATTCATAGATAAACACATTTTTTTAGATAATATAAAACCAGAAGAACTAACTAAAGAACCTACTATAATTAATAAATTATTACCTAATACAAATCCAGATAAAACAGAAGATAATCCTGAATAAGCATTTAATATAGATATCATAATAGGTATATCTGATGATTCTAAACTACCTAATATATTTAAACCTAATAAATTACTAAATAAAAAAACTAATAAATATATAAATATTAAATATTTATTGTAAACTAAATTTAAAAATAAAATAAAATTTATTAATAATAAAAAAAAACTTAAATAAAAAATTTTTTTACCTATAAATAAAAAACTAAAAAAATCTTTATTAATTAATTTTAAATAAGAAATTATAGAACCTATAAATGTAAAAGATCCAATAAAATTACTCAAAAAAATTTCTATCAAATAAATTTTATTATTTAATTTATATAAAAAAATATTATTATAACCTATATTAATTGCCGCTAAACCTATAAAACTATGCATTAAAGTTATTAATTCTGGAATACGAGAAATATTTACTTTTAAAGAAATTATCCAACCTAATAAAGCTGTTAAAAAAATTAAAAAAAAAACAATTAAAAATAAAAAAAAATTTTTTAAACAAAAAATATAATATATTAAAGGTAATAACATACCTAAAAAACCTAAATATATACTATAAAAATATTTTTTTTTACTAGAAAAAAATAATAAACATAAAAAAAATAATAATATAGAAAAAAAATTTAATAAAAAAAATAAATTAAAATTTTTAAACATATTAAATACCTACTTAAATAAAATAGTTAACATACGTTTAGTTACTAAAAAACCAGAAAATATATTAATATTTATTAAACTTAAAGTAATTAAAGAAAAAAAAATATTTAATCAACTAATATTTTCATTAATTTGTAATATACAACCTAAAATTACAATACTAGAAATTGAATTAGTTAAAGACATTAAAGGAGTATGTAAAAAATTTTCAATTCTATTAATACTAATAAATCCTAAAATATAAGAAAACAAAAAAATAAATAAGTTATTTAAATAAAAAAACAAAAAAAAATCATTAAAAATAAAAAAAATTAATATATAAAATATTAATGATAATAATAAAATTAAATAATATCAAAAAAAAACATCATAAGAAAAAGAAATATCAATATTTTTTTTTATATTTTTTTTTTTACTTAAAAAATAATTTTTACTTAATTCTTTACCTTTATATAAAACTACAATATTTTGAAATAGAATATCTTTAAAATTTATAAAAATATTTTTTTTTTCATCTAAAATAGATTTTAAAAAATAAATTAAATTATTACTATATAATTTAGAAATAGGTTTAGACATTAAATTAGAAAAGTCTTCATAACTAATAATTTTAATATTATTAAAATTTAATAGACCATTTTTTTTATATAACTGACAATTACAAGAATTATTATTTATTAAATTTACTATAACACTACCAGATTTTATTAAATTTAATATTTTTTTAGTAAAAATTAAAGGACATTTTTTATCTTTAGAAATAGCTGAATTAATAATAATATTAAATTTATTAATTTTTTGACATAAAAAAAATTTTAAAAAATTATTTTCTATATCTATAAATTTAGCTCCTAAACTTTCAACCTCTTCTTTAACATTTTTATTAACATCATATACATATACATTAGCTCCTAAATATCTAAAAAAACTAATAACAGATAATCCAAAAATACCAGCTCCAATAACTAATATATTAACAGGTTTAATATTTATACAAGTAAATATTTGTTTACCAATAAAATTTCTATATTCATAAATACCTTCAAGAGCTGCTCTATAACCAGATACATAAGATATAGAACTTAATACATCCATAACTTGTAATCTAGAAATTCTAGGTATATAACTTAAAATAATTAAAGTAATTTTTTTTTCTTTTAATATATTTATATAATTAATATAATTTAAATTTATATCTAAACAAATTAATATTGAATATTTATTTAATAAATATAATTCTTTTAAAATAGGGAAATGAATTTTTAAAATTATATTACTATTTCAAATATTCACTTTATCCTTAATAATAGAACCATATTTAATATAATAAGAATCTTTATATCCTGACAATAATCCAGCATTATTTTCTACATAAATTTTTTTAAAACCCATTTTACTTAAATTTAAAATATCTTTTGGTACTAAAGATACTCTATTTTCATTATTTTTTTTTTCCTTAATAATACTTATTGATAACATAATATTTACCTAAATACATATTTTATAATTAATAATGAAAAAAAATAAAATTAAATATATAATAACATATAAATATATTACTAATAATTATAAAACATAACTATTATAAAAAAATGAAAAAAATAATATTTTTTAGTTCTCAAAAATATGAAATAAAATATTTTAATAAAATAAATAAAAAATACAACTTTAAAATTACTTATACAAAAGAAAAATTAAATAAATATACAGTTAATAAAGCTAAAGGATTTGAATATATTTGTATATTTGTAAATGATGATGCGAAAAATAAAAAAGTAATACATAAATTAAAAAAATTTAATATTAAATTAATTGCACTAAGATGTACTGGATTTAATAATGTTAATTTAAAATTAGCAAAAAAAAATAACATTAAAATAATAAATGTTAAATCATATTCACCAGAATCTATAGCAGAATATACACTAGGATTAATTCTTAATTTAAGTAGAAAAATACATATATCTTATCAAAACACTAAAAATAAAAACTTTTTATTAAATAATTTAGTAGGATTTAATTTAAAAAACAAAACTATAGGTATAATAGGAACAGGTAAAATAGGTAAAATAGTAATAAAATTATTAAAAAATTTTAATACAAAAATATTAGCTTTCGATATAATAAAATCAAATGAAATATTAAGATTTGGTGCACAATATACATCAATAGATAATATATATAAATACTCAGATATAATTAGTTTACATTGTCCATATAATGAAGACAACCATCATATGATAAATAAAAACTCCATTAAAAAAATGAAAAAAAATGTTATGTTAATAAATACAAGTAGAGGAGAATTAATAAATACTAAAGATATAATAAACGCAATAAAAAAAAAAAAAATTGGATATTTAGGAATAGATGTATATGATAAAGAAAAAAAATATTTTTTTAAAAATAATTCCAATAAAATCATAAAAGACAATAATTTAAATTTACTTTTATCATATAAAAATGTATTAATAACAGGACATCAAGCTTTTTTAACTAAAGAAGCACTAATAAATATATCAAAAACAACTTTAGATAATATATATAAAATATCACAAAATTTAAAATGTGAAGATTATATTTAAATAAAAAAATATATTTTTATGTATAAACAAGGATTTACAACAAAAATTAAAAATGATTCTTTACAAAAAGGTATAAATACTAAAATAATAAAAAAAATATCTCAAAAAAGGAAAGAACCTAAATGAATGCTTAAATTAAGATTAAAAGCATATAAAATATGAAAAAAAATGAAAGAACCACATTGGTTAAATTGTAAATATAAAAAAATTAAATATAAAAAATATAAATACTATTCTTCACCTAAAAAAGATACTAAATTTAAAAAAAAAATTAAAAAAACATTTAATAAATTAGGAATACCAATAAATGAAAATAAAAATATAGCTGTAGATGCTATATTTGATTCAGTATCAATTAAAACTACATATAAAAAAAAATTACTTAAAAAATTTGGTATTATTTTTTGTTCTTTTAATGAAGCAATAAATAAATATCCCGAATTAATTAAAAAATATATATGTAAAGTAGTACCTATAAATGATAACTTTTTTTCTACTTTAAATACTGCAGTATTATCAGATGGAACATTTATATATGTTCCAAAAAATACAAAATGTCCAATATATCTATCGTCTTATTTTAGGATAAATTCTAATATTGGACAATTTGAACGTACTTTAATTATATTAAAAAAAAACAGTTCTTTAAATTATATAGAAGGATGTTCTGCACCAATTAAAAAATATAATCAATTACATGCAGCAGTCGTTGAAATAATTTTATATAAAAATTCTAAAATAAAATATTCTACAATACAAAATTGATTCCCTGGAAATCCTAAAGGAGGAGTATTAAATTTTGTTACTAAAAGATCTCTTTGTAAAGGTAAAAATAGTAGAATATCTTGAATACAATTAGAAACTGGTTCTGCAATAACATGAAAATATCCTAGTTCAATACTTTTAGGTAATAATTCTAAAGGAAGTTTTTATTCTATATCATTAACTAAATTAAATCAGCAATCAGATACAGGAACAAAAATGATTCATATAGGTAAAAAAACAAAATCTTTTATTTTAGCTAAAAGTATAGCTACAGGAAAAAGTAGAAATACTCATAGAAGTTTAGTAAAAATAAAAAAAAAAGCTAAAAAATCTAAAAATTTTACAAAATGTGAATCATTAATAATAGGAAAAAATTGCTGTATATTTACAAAACCATATATAAAATTACAAAATAAAAATTCATCTATAGAACATGAAACTAGTTCTTCATATATTAAAAAAAAACAAATATTTTTACTTATGCAAAGAGGTATAAAAAAAAATAATGCACTATCTATGATAGTAAACGGATTTTGTCAAAAAATTTTAAATAAATTACCAATAGAATTTATTTGAGAAACTCAAAAAATATTAAATGTTTTTTAAAAAAATATGTGCATACTAAACATTAAAAATCTAAAAGTTACAATAAAAAAAAAAAATATTCTTAATAATATAAATATAAAAATTAAATCCGGAGAAATTCATGTACTTATTGGTCCTAATGGATCTGGAAAAAGTAGTTTATCTTTAGTATTAGCAGGAGATAAAAAATATAAAATTACTAAAGGAAAAATATTTTTTAATCATTTAAAAATTAATAAATTATCAATAGATAAAAGAGCTAGAAAAGGTTTATTCGTTTCATTTCAAAATAATATAGAAATACCTGGATTAAATAATCAATATTTTTTACTTCAATCATATAATTCAAAAAGATATTATAATAAAAAAAAAGAAATTAATTTAATAAAATTTAAAAAAAAAATATTTAAATATATAAAAAAAATAAATTTCACAAAAAAAATTTTACAAAGATCATTAAATTACGGTTTTTCTGGAGGTGAAAAAAAAAAAAATGATATACTACAAATATTACTTTTAAAACCTAAATTAATTATCTTAGATGAAATAGATTCTGGATTAGATTGAATAACATTTAAAAAAATTACACAAATTATAAATGAATTAAAAAAAAAAAAAAAAACTTTTTTAATTATAACACATAATTTTAAAATATTTAAATATATAAAAATAGATAAAATACATGTTTTAAATAAAGGCAAAATAATTAAATCAGGAAATAAAAATATTATTAAAATAATTAAAAAAAAAGGTTATAAATATTTAGAAAAATAATTTTTTAAAAATTATTTATGAAAAAAATTAATAATAAAAAAAAATATAATGAAAAAATAAAATATATTTTTAAAAAAATATCAAAAAAAATTTTACAAATAAAATCAAATAAAATAATTATTTTAGGTAAAAAAATTATTATATACCATAAAAATAAATATATAAATAAACATATTATAATAAAATCACCAAAAAAAAAATACTATTTTTTTGAAAAAAAAATAAAAAATAATAATTTAAATTTACCTATACATTTAATTCTTATAAAAAAAAAAAAAACAGATTTATTTAATATAAATATATTAATTAATAAAAATATTAATATAAATATTATTGAAGAATACATAAATATTAGTAATGATAAATATTTTAATTATTATTTAAATATATCTATAAATAAAAAATCTTATTTACATTATATAAAATTAATAAATAATAATAAAAAAGATAAATTTTATTATCAAGATAATATAAAATTAAATAAAAAATCTAAACTAAAAATAAATATATTCTTTATAAAATTTAAAAAAATAAATTTTATAAGTAATATAAAACTAAAAAAAAAAACTATTTTAAATATTAAAAGTATATCTATAATAAAAAAAAATAATTTAAAATTTAAAATAAATGTATTACATAATCATAAAAACATAATAAGTAATCAAAAACATAATAGTATATCTATAGAAAAAGGGAAAATAGATTTTTCCGGATGAATAAAAATTTTCAAAAAATCATACAATTCTAAAGCAATAATAAAAAATAATCATTTATATATTTGCAAAAATTCTATTATAAATACTTCACCTAAATTAGGTATATGAAATAAAAGTGCGAAATGCAAACATAGTGTTAAAATTAATAATTTAAATAAAAAAGAAATATTTTACTTATTAACAAGAAATATAAAATTTAATAAAATAAAAAAAATTTTAATTTTAAAATTTATTAGAGAAATTTTAACAAATGAAAATATTAAAAATATATATAATAAAATATATTACATATATTTAAAAATATTTAAATAAAACAATTATGAAAAATAAAATAAAAAAAATAAAATTAGATTTTCCTATATTAAGAAAAAAAATAAATGGAAATAAAATAGTTTATTTAGATAATGCTTCTACATCTCAAAAACCTAAAATTGTTATTAAATCTCAAAGTAAACTTTATAAAAATAAATATTCTTCAGTTAATAGAAGTATACACACATTAAGTAACTATAATTCTAATAATATAGAAAAAATAAGAATTAAAATAGCAAAATTTATAAAAGCTGAATCACCAGAAGAAATTATATTTACACAAAATACTACAGATGGTATTAATTTAATCGCTAATATATGAAGTAAAAAAAATATATATAAAAAAAATAATATTGTAATATCTATTACAGAACATCATGCTAATTTTATTCCATGATATACAATTTCAAAAGAAATAGGTTGTGAATTAAGAATAATAGATATTAATAAAGATGGAAATATAAATATTCAAAAATTAAAATCCTTAATTGATAAAAATACAAAAATATTATCTATTACACATATATCTAATGTTTTAGGAATAATAAATCCAATAGAAAAAATAATTAAAATAACTAAAAAATTTAATATTATTACCATAATAGACGGATCACAAGCTATTTCACATATAAATGTTAATGTAAAAAAAATAGACTGCGATTTCTATATATTTTCTGGTCATAAAATGTATGCTCCTACAGGAGTAGGTATAATATATTGCAAAAAAAATATAGTAAAAAATTTGGATCCTTTAAAATTAGGTGGAGGAATAATAGCTAATATAAATATTAAAAATAATAATAATATTAAAAATATAAAATTTATTAATTCACCTTGAAAATTTGAGTCAGGAACTTATAATTTAGAATCTATAATAGGATTAGGTAAAGCTATTGATTATATTAATATAATAGGATTAAAAAATATTATTCAACATGAAAAAAAAATTACTAATTATACTTTAAATAAATTAAAAAATATAAATGGAATAAAAATATATGGTTCATTATCTAAAATTAGTATAATTTCATTTAATATTAAAAAATATCATTGTTATGATATAGGTATGTTATTAGACCAATATGGTGTATTAATAAGAACTGGTAACCAATGTAGTATACCACTTATGAAATTTTATAATATATCTGGAGTATGTAGAATTTCTATCGCTATGTATAATTCTAAAAAAGATATTAATACATTTATATATACATTAAAAAAAATAATTGAAAAACTTAAATAATTATGAATAAATTACCAAATAAAAAAGATTTAATAAATAATTTTAAAATATGTTGAAATAATAAAGAAAAATTAACATATTTAATAGATTTAGGTAAAAATCTTCCATTTAATAAAGAAAATATACGTTCTAAAAAAAATTTTATTTATCAATGTCAAAGTAATACATGAATAAAAATTAAGAAAAAAAATAATATATTAATAATTAATGGAGATAGTAATACTTTAATTACTAAAGGTTTATTAGCAATTACAATTATTGCATATAAAAATATTGATATAACAAAAATAAATATTGAAATATATAATTTTTTTAAAAAAATTCATTGATTAAAAAAAATCACATTAAATAAATTAAACAATTTAAAATCAATAATATTGTATACAAAAAAAAAAATTACAAATTTTCAAAAAAAAAGTAATAAAAAATTAATAATTAAATAAAAAATATTTTTTTTAAATCCAAATTTTTTTATAAATATGTTATGAAATATAATCAAAATTAGTTTATCAACTTTATTATCTAAAATAATAGGTTTTTTAAAAGATGTAATTATAGCAAATATTTTTGGTATAAATATAGAAACTGACTCTTTTTATACTGCTTTTAGATTACCTAATATGTTAAGAAAAATCTTTGCAGAAGGTGCTTTATCATATGTTTTAATTCCAATATTAACTAAATATAAACAAAAAAAATCAAAAAAAAAAATAAATGAATTAATATCAACTATATATTTTATATTATTAACATTATTAATATTAATTACTATATTAGGAATATTTTTTTCATACAATATTATTAAAATAATTTCTCCAGGATTTATAAAAAATAAAAATAAATTTTACTTAACAGTAGATATACTAAAAATTACTTTTCCATACATAATATTAATATCTTTATCATCATATTTAACATCCATACTAAATATATGGAATATATTTATATCTCCAACATTTACACCAATTATATTAAATATAACAATTATATTTTATAGTTTATTTATTATTCAATATTTTTACAAACCAATATACGGATTATCTTTATCAATTATTACAGGTGGTATATTACAATTAATATACCAAAAAATTAATATTAAATATACTCCTTTAAAAATAAATTTTAGAAATATAAATATATTTCATCCAGAAATAAAAAAAATATTTATTAATATTTGTCCTATTATTTTAAGTATGTTAATATATCAAATATCTCAAATAATTAACAGTAATATAATATCATATTTACAAGAAGGAACAATTTCTTGAATATATTACGCAGATAGATTAATAGAACTTCCATTTAGTATAATAGGTACTACAATAAGTAATATTTTATTAACTAAATTATCTAATAGTTATCATAAAAATGATAATTATAAATTTAATAAATTAATAAATAAGTATATTAAAATTATATTATTATTAAGTATACCAGCTTCTGTATTATTAATACTTACATCTAAAATTATTATTATAACGTTATTCAAATATGGTAAATTTACTAATACAGATGTATTAATGACATCAAAAATATTAATTTTTTATACTATAGGATTAACAGCATTAATATTTATTAAAATAATAACACCATGTTTTTATTCACAATATGATACTAAGATGCCAATTAAAATTTCAATATTAAATTTGTTAATTACTCAATTTATGAATATTTTTACTATTAAAATATTTAAATATGCTGGATTAGCATTATCAATAAGTATATCTGCATATATAAATTCAATAATAATATATTGACAATTAAGAAAAAAAAAAATTTTTAACCATAAATACAATTGAAAACTATTTATACTAAAAATTTTCTTATCAACTTTTATAATGTGAATAATTTTTGAAATATTTTTTAAACATGAGTGTAATAATTTCACTAATCTAAATATTAGATTTAGATTAATGAAACTATTATTTATACTAACTATTAGCGGTATTATTTATATATCTAGTTTATTTTTACTAAGAATAAAAATCTAATTAATAAAATATTTTTAAATAACTGGTTTTTTTAATGATTTAACACAATCAATAGATGATTGAACAGTATCTATTTTTTCTGCTAATTCATCTGAAATTTCAATATTAAATTCTTCTTCTAATGCCATAATTAATTCTATAATATCTAAAGAATCAGCTCCTAAATCATTAATAAAAAATTTATCATTCTCTATCTCATCTAATTTAACACCTAATTGATCACTAATAATTTCTTTAATACGTTCCTCTAGACTTGACATATTCAATAATTCCTTTACTTTTAATTTAAATTAAACTTATTGATATTATACATTATTTTAAAATTAACTATATAAATTAACTAAACTAAATATTAAAATAATATTTTACTTTTTTTTTTTAATATCTAATATATGATGATATAAAGAAAATCTTCCTGTTTTTTTATTAAAAAATAAATTAGGTAATTTTATTTTTCTTTTAGATCTACGATGACCTCTCTTAGATCTACTTTTTTTACTTTTTTGAACAGCCATATTAACTCCTAATAAAATTTAATTTACTAATTTTATTTAATATTAATAATAATTTTTTATCTAAATCAATACAAATCCTTTGTCTAATATTCAAAATTGGATGAAAATAATTTATATAATAAGCATGTAAAAATAATCTATTAATTTTAATTTTAGAAAAAAGTAATTTATCTAATTTTTTATTACCATAAATACGATCAAAAATAACCGGATAACCTAAATATCTTGCATGTAATCTTATTTGATGTTTACGACCAGTTAAAGATTGCACACATAATAATGTAAAATTATTAATATACTTTAAAAATTTAAAAATAGTTCTAGATATTTTTTTTTTATTATTTTTAGTAAATATATAATTTTTTACTAATTTAATATTATAAGGTCAACGTCCATGAACTAAAATAAAATACTTTTTAATTATTTTATTATATTTAAAATCATTTTGTAATTTACACAAAACATTTCTATTTTTTGCTAATAATAATATACCTGAAGAATCTTTATCAATACGATGAATTAATTCTAAATATTTTTGATTATATATTTTATTTTTAAAAACATCAATTACATTAATATTTATACGTGTACCACCATGAACAGATATACCGTAAGGTTTATTGATAATTAATAAAAAATTATCTTCATATATAATCATATCTTTAAATTTTAAAATATTATTTTTACTAATATATATATTTTTAGAAGAATTTAAATTTATTAATGGAATACGTATTATATCATTTAATTTCAATTTATATTTAGGTAAAATTCTTTTTTTATTAACTCTAATATTACCTTTACGTAATAATATATATATTTTATTTTTAGATATATTTTTAATTTTTTTAAATAAAAAATTATCAATTCTTTGATTAACAGAATAATTATCAACAGTAACAAAATTTAAAAAAAATTTTTTTTTCATTTAAATATTATAATCAATTTTTTTTAAAAAAATAAAATATATAAAATGAATAAAAAAAATATGTAATAATAAATATTTAAAATTAAACAAATATATAAATATATTATAATATTTTATATAAAATTGAGAAGTAAAAATGAAAAGAATGTTAATAAACGCAACACAAAAAGAAGAATTACGTATAGCTTTAGTAGACGGACAAAAATTATATGATTTAAATATAGAAAATACTAAATATAAACAAAAAAAATTAAATATATATAAAGGTAAAATTACCAGAATAGAACCTAGTTTAGAAGCTGTATTTATAGATTATGGATCAAAAAAAAACGGTTTTTTACCAATTAAAGAAATTTCAAAAAAATATTTAAATATAAAAAAAAAAAATACATTATATGAAGGAAAAGAATTAATAGTTCAAATAAATAAAGATGAAAGAGAAAATAAAGGAGCAGCATTAACAACATTTATTAGTTTAGTAGGAAGTAATATAATACTTTTACCTGATAATCCAAAATCTAATGGTATATCACGTAGAATAGAAGGAGAAAAAAGAGATAAAATAAAAACTAAATTAAAAAAAATTAATCTTCCTAAAAATATGGGTTTAATAATTAGAACATCAGGTATAGATAAATCTTTAAAAGTATTAAAATCAGATATAAAATTAAAATTAAAACATTGAAAAAATATCAATAAAATTGCAGAAAAAAAAAAAGCACCGTCCTTAATATATCAAGAAAATAATATTTTTACACGTATATTTAGAGATTACTTACATAATAATATAAATGAAATTATAATAGATAATTATAAAATTTACGAATTAGCTATAAATCAAATATATGAACTAAGAAGAAATGATTTTATAAAGAAAATAAAATTCTACAAAAAAAATATACCTTTATTTATATATTTTCAAATAGAAACTCAAATAGAATCAGCATTTAAAAGAAAATTAAGATTACCTTCAGGAGGATCAATAACTATTGATATAACAGAAGCTTTAACATCTATAGATATAAATTCTTCAAGATCTACTAAAAATAAAGACATAGAAAATACTGCATTTAATACCAATTTAGAAGCTACAGAAGAAATAGCAAAACAATTAAGATTAAGAGATGTTGGTGGATTAATAGTAATTGATTTTATAGATATGTCTATATTAAAAAATCAAAAAATCATTGAATATAAATTAAAAAATTTTATTAAAGAAGATAGAGCTAAAACACAAATAGGATATATTTCTAAATTTGGTTTACTAGAAATGTCTAGACAAAGATTAAATCCATCATTAAAAGAATCTAGTTATTATATATGTCCCAGATGTTGTGGGTCAGGTAATATAAGAGATAATGAATCACTATCATTATCTATTTTAAGAATAATAGAGGAAGAATCTTTTAAAAAAAACACTAAAAAAATATACGCAGTAGTACCTATAAATATAGCATCATATTTATTGAATAAAAAAAGAAATAATTTATATTATATAGAAAAAAGACAAAAAAAAAAAATAAAAATTATTATTATACCTAATAGAGATATAGAAACCCCTAATTATTCTATAATTAGAATAAAAAAAAATGGTGAAAAAAAATTTTATAAAAAAAAAAATATAAAAAAAAAAAATAATAATAATTATTTAAAAAATAAAAATACAAATAATAGTTTAATACAAAACATAAAAGAAAATATAAATATATTTTTAACTATAAAAGAAAAAATTTGTGAAAAAATAAATGATTTTTTAACTAAAATAAAAAAAAATCCATTTTTAGAAAGAATTAATTACCAAAATAATGATTATCAAAATAATAGTAAAAAAAAAATTTTTTACTGTAAAAAAAACGAAAATAATAAAAAAAATATCTAAAAAAAAATATGAAAAATATAAATAAATATAATCCTAAAAAAATAGAAAAAAAAATTCAAAAATTTTGAATAAAAAATAAAACATTTAAATCTAAAATAAATACTAAAAAAAAAAAATATTACTGTTTATGTATGTTGCCTTATCCTTCAGGTAAATTACATATAGGACATGTAAGAAATTACACTATAGGAGATATTATTTCTAGATACCAACGTCTAAAAAACAAAAATGTATTACATCCTATAGGATGAGATTCTTTTGGATTACCAGCAGAAAATGCTGCTATAAAAAACAAAATATTACCACATAAATGAACTATAAATAATATTAAATACATGAAAAAACAATTATTAATGCTAGGTATAAGTTATGATTGAAACAGAGAAATTAATACATGTGAATCTAATTATTATAAATGAGAACAATGACTATTTATAAAATTATTTAAAAAAAAGTTAATATATAGAAAAAAAAATATAGTAAATTGATGTCCAAAAGATAAAACTGTATTAGCAAATGAACAAGTTATATCAAATAAATGCTGAAGATGTAATTCAACAATTAAATATAAAAATATTTCACAATGATTTATAAAAATAACTAAATATGCAAATAATCTATGAAATGATTTAAAAAAATTAAAATATTGACCTAAAAAAGTTAAAAAAATGCAAAAGGAATGAATTGGTAAATGTAAAGGTATAGAAATAAAATTATTTATTAAAAAAATTAAAAAAAACATTAAAGTTTTTACAAAAGAAATAAAATTTATAAAAAATGCAATAGGTATATCAATTTCTATAAATCATAATATAATAAAAATAATAAAAAAAAAAAAATATAAATTATATAAAAAAATTAAAAAAATATACACAAAAAAAAATAAATGTATAGGTGTATATACAAAATTAAATACTATAAATCCTTTTAATAATAAAATACCTATATGGGTAACTAATTTTACAGAAGAAATATACAATACTAAATCTATATTTATAACTCCTAAATATTATAAAAAACATTACATTTTTGCTAAAAAATATAATTTAAATTTTAAAATTAATAAACAAAATATAAAAAATAAAGAATTTAAAATTAAAACAATTAAAAAAAAAACAAATTTTAAATTAAAAGATTGAGTTATATCTAGACAAAAATATTGAGGTGTACCTATTCCTATAGAATATAAAAATAATTTTTATAATACTATAAATAAAAAAAAACTACCATTAAAATTACCTAAATTTAAAGGAAAAAAATTTTATACAAATTTTTTAAAAAAAAATAAATCATGAAATTCTTTTAAAAAAAAAAACATAAATATAAAAAGAGAAACAGATACATTAGATACTTTTATGGAATCTTCTTGATATTATTTAAGATATACATCACCTAAAAATAATATAAATATTTTTGATATTAAAAAAGCTAATTATTGATTACCTATAGATACATATATAGGTGGAATAGAACATGCAAATATGCACTTAATTTATTTTAGATTTATACATAAATTTTTTAAAAAAATAGGTTTAATAAATTGTAATGAACCAGTAAAAAAATTAATTTGTCAAGGAATAGTTTTATCAGATACTTATTATTATTTAAATAAAAATAAAAAAAAGATATGAATTAATTTTAAAAAAGTTAAAAAAAAAATAATAAATAATAAAAATATTTTTTTTTTAAAAAAAAATATTAATTTAAAATATATTGGAAAACAAAAAATGTCTAAATCAAAAAATAATGGAGTAAATCCTAATAAAATAATAAAAAAATACGGTGCTGATACATTAAGAATATTTATAATTTTTTCATGTCCTATAGATAAAAACTTAATATGAAAAGAAAAAAACATTATAGGATGTTATAGATTTTTAAAACGTTTATGAAAACTAATATTTGAATTTAAAAAAAATAAATTCTTAAATGATGAAAAAAATAATAAAAAAAAACAAAAAAAAATCAAATATATTTTAAATAAAACAATATATGATGTTAATAAAGATATAAAAAAAAATAGCTTTAATACTGTAATACCTAAAATTATGAAACTTACTAATACTTTAAAAAAATACAAAATAAAAAATAAATATGATTATATAATAAAAAAAAAATGTATTAACAAAAATTTAATTTTAATTTATCCATTTGCACCTCATATAAGTTTTTATTTATGAAAAAAAATAGGTAATAAAAAAATTATTGATAAATCTTTATGACCAAAAGTAAATAAAAAATATTTAAATATTAAAATTAAAATTCAAATGGTAATACAAATTAATGGTAAAATTAAAAAAAAAATATTTATATATAATGATTATAATAAAAATAAGTTAATAAACTATATATATAAAAATAATATAATTAATAACTTTATAAAAAATAAAAACGATATTATTAAAATAATATATGTAAAAAATAAAATAATAAATTTTGTTATTAAAAATAATAATTAAATGTTAAAAAAATATAATTTAAAATCAAATTTTAAAAAAAAAGTTTATTGTATATATGGTGATGATTCATATAAAAAATATCAATACAAAATATTTATTCAAAAATATATTAAATCAAAAATTAATAATATTACTACTACTAATATAGTGGTAAATAAAACTTTAGAATGAAAATATATATATGAAAAAATATTTTTTCAAAATTTTTTTTTTAAAAATAAAATTATTGTATTAAATTTTACAGAAAAAATTATAAATTTAATAAAATTAATTAAATTAAATATTTTGAAAAAAAAATCTTTTAAAAAAAATAAATATATATATTTGATATTAAATATAGAATATATTTTTTTTTTTTCAAAATCAGAAATTAATAAATATAAAAATAAATATATTAAATTTATAGAATGTAATAAAAAAATAAATTATAAAAAAAATATTTTTAATAATATAATAAATCAAAAATATAAAAATAATAAAATAATAGAATTATTTATTCTATCACTAAAAAAAAAAAATATATATAAAAGTATTTCATTATTTAAAAAAATTAAAATTAATAATTTTAACAAATTAATTATATTAAATATATTATTTAATTTTATAAAAAAAAATATTAACAAATTTAATAATAAAAAAATAATTAAGATTTTAAAAATAATCAAAAAATGTGAAATAAATATTAAAAAAGGTATAAATATTTCTTGAATACATTTTGATATAATAATTTTACATATTTTAAAATAAAAAATATTTTAATAAAAATATTATAATATAAAAAAATTTTTTATACCTAATAAAATCATTTGTATACCATATGAAAATAAAATAATAGAAAATATTTTATTAAAAAACAAAATTGCAAAATCAGAAATATAATACCTAAAAAAAGAAATTAATTCAAAAAATAATCAACATAAAAAACAAAATAACATAATAAAAAAAATAGAAAAAAAATATTGCAAAAAACTATTACAACTATTACTATAAATAATTAACATAGATATAGAACTAGGACCAGCCATTAATGGAAATGATATAGGAATAAGTAATTTTATATAATTAATATATTTTTTATTTATTTTTTTTTCATTACTACTATTAGTATCTTGTGATTCATTTAATATAATATTTAAAGTACTTAAAATAATTAATAAACCACCAGTTATCTGTAACATATTAATATCAACATCTAATATATCTAAAAAATATTTTCCTCATAAAAAAGTAAATAATAATATTAAAAACATTATTAAATTAATACAAATATTAAATTTTTTTTTATCTTTTTCAATTATACTATCTATAGATAGTATGAATATAGGTATTAAACTTATAGGATTTATTAATATAAATAATTTTACTAATAATTTTAAATACTGAAGATAGTTTATCATAAAATTAAAACAATTTTTATATTTAAATTAATAATTTATTAGCTATATTATTAAAAGTAATATTTTTTTTTTCAATACTAGATAAAAAAATATTTTTACTAGCATAAATAGTTACTTTAACTTTAGCTCTTGTAATAGCTGTATAAATCAATTCTCTATTTAATAAAATAGACAAATAATTTGGTATTACTAATAATACATGTCTAAATTCAGAACCCTGAGATTTATGAACAGTAATAACCCATGTACTATCTCAATCAGTTAAATTCATACAATAAATAAACCTATTATTTTTATTTACATCTAAAAATAACAATTTAAATTTATCTTTTAAAAAAATAAAAAAACCTAAATCACCATTATATAATTTTAGATCATAATTATTTTTATTAACAATTAATGGTTCACCCATATAATGATAACAATTAAATTTTGAAAAATAAATTATATTTTTTACCAAATTATTTTTTAAAAAATAATAATTAATATATCTATTTAAATAATTAACTCCAAAATAAGTTTTTTTAACAACAGAAATAATTTGGAATTTATTAAATTCTTTCCATATTTTTTTATAATCAAATTTAAAATTTATAAAATTTATATATTTAAGATAATTTTTAATACAAAGATTTAATAAAAAATTAAAATTATATTTATCAGAATCATAAAAATTAAAATTATTTTTAAAATTATTTTTATATAAAAAACTATCTATATATTTTACATATCCTAATTTAATAAAATTAGTAAATCTATATAAAAAAATATTTTTTTTAAATCTATAATTTTTTTTTAAAAAAAAAATATTACCTATATAAAATAATCAAGTATCATATTTTATTTTTAAATTTAAAATATCAAAAAATATTTTTTTAAAAAATTTATATCTACAATAAAAATTATTAATATATAAATTACATATAACATTAAAAAATGAACCAGGTTCTATAGAACCTATTTGATTACTATCACCTAAAAAAATAATTTTTTTAATATATTTAATTGAAGAAAATAAATAAAATGCTAAAGATATATCTATCATAGATGATTCATCTATAATTAAAATTTGTGAATTAATATTATTAATAATAACATTTTTATTATAATTAAATCCTAAAAATTTATGAATAGTAACAGCTTTTTTAGGTAATATTTTTTTAAAAGAAAAATTTATATTTCAATAATTATAATTTTTATTTAAAGAAGAAGTAATATTTGTAGACGATTTACCAGTAAATGAAATAATCTTAACACAATTAGAATTTTTATATTTAAATATTTTATATAAAATTATAACTAATATAGATATTAAAGTTGTTTTACCTGTACCTGGACCACCAGAAATAATAGAAAATTTATTTAAAAAAACACCTATAACAGAAATTTTCTGATATATATCTAAATTAAATTTATTTAAATATTTAAATAAAATAATTCTATTAAAATTAGAATATTTTTTTTTAGAAAAATTTAAATTAATAAATTTTATTACATATTCTTCATATATTCAAAATTTATATAAATAGATACAATTATTATAAAATATTAAAGGAGTAGATTTTAAATAATTACATTTACTTAAAACATTTAATTTAAATAAAATATTTATACAATCACTTAACGATAAATATTTTAAAAAAAAATAATTTAAAAAACTTAATATATAATCAGAAAATATATTTTTATTAAATAATTCAGATAAAGGCAAACATACATTACCACTTCTACTTGACAAACTAACTAACATAGTAAATAAAACAACTACATCAGACTCTAAATTATTAGAAAAAAATACTTTTGAAAAATAAAAATCTATTAAACTAATTTCTTTTTTTTTAACACATTGATTTATAAAATTATTTATTTCACTAAACATTAGTTTTTTTAAAAAAAAAATTTAATTCATCAATTAATAAATAATTTGGTTTAGTATAAAAGATACCTGTAAAAGAATTATTTTTATTATCTAATAATAAACCTCTTAAAAATATGTAATATACTCCTCCAAAATTAATATCATAACTATAATTTTTAATTTTTAACTTTAAATAATTATGTAAAGCTAATGTATATAATTGATATTGTATATCATAACGATATAAACCAATATATTTATATAATTTATTATTAATATAACTAATATAATTATAACCTAACCAATTAGATTTATAATCAACTATAAAATATTTATTATTATATACAAATAATAAATCTATAATACCATTAAAATAACCTTTAAAACTATTTTTATTTAAATTAATATTCAAATTTAATTTAGAAATAAAATCATATTTTATAATAATATTATTAAATTTTTTAAAATCAAATAATTTTATAACAGGTAAAAAAAAATCAAATTCTTTATAAAAAGAAGAAATATTTTTATTATTTAAACTAATATTATCAAATAATTTTACATTTAAAAAATTAAATAATATTCTTTTAATAATAAAAAAATAATTTTTAGAAATATTAAATCTTAACATATAATACAAAATTATATCATTATCTAATAAATCAAAAAAATTAATTTTCTCTAAAATTTTATGAAAAAAATTACCAATATTTTTTCCTTTAGGTAAAAAAATATTCTTTTCATTTTCAATATTTAAACTATTATCATTAAATAAATTATTTTTATTTAATGTATTATGAATAATTTTAGAAAAACTAAATACATATCTTATATTTTTAGGAATAACGAAAATTTTATTTTTTTTCTCTATTTTTTTTTCAAAAAACATTTTTTTTTTACTTAAAAAAGAAAGAAAATCTAAATAATAAAAATATATATATTTAAATTTAAAATTATTATTTATAATTTTTTTAATATTATAAAAATGAAATTTTTTACCATAATTTAATAAATTACCTAAATATGTAAAACATAATTTTTTATTACTAATATTTGAAACTTCATATAAAAAAATATTACATTGATATATAGATCTTGTAATCGCAACATAAAATAAACGCATTTCTTCAGAATTAATTTCTTCCTGATTTAAAAAAAAATTTTTATTTAATTTATATAAATCAATATTTATTTTATAATTTTTTCTACTATGAAAAAAAAAATAGTCATTATTAATTTTAAAATCTAAAATATAAGGTAATCAAACAATATTATATTGTAAACCTTTTGATTTATGTATAGTAGAAATTTTAATACCATCTTTACAATCTAAAGATCTAATATAATATTTTTTTTTATTTACATTAATATTTAAAATATTACTATTTAATCAATAAATTAACATATATTTATCTTTTAAACTTAAAAATTTTTCTTCTAATAACTCTCCTATTTGTAATATATTACTGCATGATAATTGATTATTAATTTTACAAAAATCTTTATTTTTTTTATCTTCTAAAATATATTTTAACATTACAAAAATTCCATTTTTATCTCATATACTTTGATAAAAATAAAAAATATTAATCCATTTTTCTAAAACTAATTTATTACTAATAATATTTTTAATAAATATAAAATCAAAATTAAAAAAAAAAGTAGATAAAGCACTACTTAATAAATTAATTGAATTAGGATTTATAATTGATTTTAATAAAATAAATATTTCTTTTGCTTCACGAGTATGAAAAACATTACTTTTTTCTAAAGAAGTATTACTAGGTAAATTATATTTCTGCAAAGCATTAAAAATTAATTTAACTTCATAATTAGTATGAACTAATATTGCTATATCTGAAGGTACTATTAATCTTTTAATTTTACCATCAAATAAAAAATTATTTTTATTTTTAAATAAACTACACAATTTAATAGCACATATTTTAGCTAAATTGTGTTTTCATTTTCTTTTATCTAAATTTTTTAAAACAAAAAAAATTATTGAAAAATCTTTACTATTATTTTTAACTAAAAAAAAATTATTTTTAGAAGAATAATTTATATTTAAATACTTTATTTCTTTTAAATAAAATGGATTATTAACTCTACTAAATAAATAATTAATACTTTGAACAAAATTTATAGAAGAACGTCAATTTTTATTTAAAGTATATAAAAAATTTACATTTTTTTTAAATTTTATATAATTAAAAATATTAGCTCCTCTAAATGTATAAATAGATTGTTTAGGATCACCAATTAATATTATCTTAGTATTTAATTTAGAAAAATTATTTATATATATCTTATAAAAGATATTATATTGTAAAATATCCGTATCTTGAAATTCATCAATTAACAATATAGGAAATTTTTTTCTAATTATATTTATTAATACACCTTTTTTATCTTCTATAAAATTTTTATTTAAATAAATTATTAAATCATTAAAACTAATATATAGTTTTTCTTTTTTAATTTTTACTAAAATAGTATTAATATACTTTATACAAGATATAATAATAAAATTACGAAAATCTTTTATTTTTATAAAAAAAATATCTATATTTTTAAAAAAATTAATAAATTTACATAAATATATATTGTTACATTTTTTAATTAAATAACTAAAACAAAATTTTTTTAAACAATTAGGAAAATTAAAATTCAAAGTTATTTGTTTACATCAAAACTTAATTTCACAAAATCATTTATTAATATTTAAGAAATTAAAAATATTACTTTTTATTAAAAAATTACGTATATTTCTATAATTTAATAATCATTTTTTTTTAAATTTATTTATAAAAAATATAATTTTTGTATAACAATGTTCTATAGAAAAATATTTTTTTGTAAAATTAAAATTAAAATATGAAAAATTTCATATAGGTATTAAAAAATCAAATAATTTTATAGGATTAATTCATAATTCTAAAATAACTTTAATTATATTACTAGATAAAGATCTAAAATATTTACGTCAAAATAAAACTACTATTTCATAAATTAAATTATTTTCGTTATCTATAATAACACTATTATAATCAATTTTTGATTCAATAAAATTAGAATAAAGTATTTTTTTACAAAAACTATGTATAGTAAATACAGATATATTGTCTATATAATATTCATAATTAATTAATAAATTTATTATATTAGGAATATTTTTAATATAAAAATAAAAATTTTTTATAATATTATTAATATAATATCCTTTAATACAAGATATACGTAAACTTTTAATATTATCTAAAATTCTATTTTTAATTTCTAATGTTGCTAAATCTGTAAAAGTAACAATTAAAATATCGTTAATAGATAAATTAGAAAAATTTTCTTCTGTATTTATACCTAATAATAAACGTAAATACAATAAAGATATTAAATTAGTTTTACCAGTACCAGCTGAAGCTTCTATTAAATTAACTTTATCTAAATACATATTTAAAAAATTATTTTCTTTATACATAAATTTAAATATTTATAACTAAATAATTAAACATAATTAATAATCAATCTTCTGCTTTATAAGTAATAAAATCTAAATCTATTTTTAAATTAAATTTTTTAATATAATAATATATATATAAATTATTTAATTCACCACTATAATAATAATTACCATATAAAACATCTAAAACTTTTTTTTTAGTTCTATTAATTATAAAACTATTCATTTTTTTTTTATTTATTAAATTAAAAATATTTCATATTCAAATATGACTAGATTGAGGTAAAAAAAAAATATTTCTTTCATTAAAATAATAATAATAAACTATATATTTATATAAATATTTTTCAGACAAAAATTTATTTATCGGTGGAAAACTTCATGTACCATTATAACCATAAATAATACTATAATTATTCCCTCCTAAACAACAATAAATTAAATGTTCAATTCAAAAAATTAAAGCATCTATTAAATTTAAATTTTTAGGTAATCATTTAACAACACCAAATTTATAACATAAATTTATTGTACCATATAAATTAAAATTACATAATTTATAAAAAAAATTATATTTTTTAACATTAAAAAAAATATTTTTAATATTATCAATTAAAAAAAACAATTTTTTCTTCTCTTTATTTCACAGAATTTTTCCAAAATTACCTATAGGAAATAAATTTAAAGACTGTAAATAATATATAATATTACTATCTATTCTTTTATTTATAAAAAAATAATTTATAATATCTAATCTAAAATAATAAAATTTTTTAATATTTAATTGAAAAAAATTATCATAACAATTTTTTTTATCAAATATAAAATAACTAATTTTTAAAAAATAAGTTATAAAATATCTAATAGGATTAGCTAAAAATAAAGAAAAAATATTTAAAACAATATCTTTTTTTTTTTTAATTTTAATTAAAAAATTATTATTTTTTTTATTATATACATTTTCTTTTACATCTAAAAAATAATATTTTAAAAAAGTATTGTTTTTAAATTTATTTTTAAAAATATAAATTTCTTCTAAATAATTTAAAATATTTCTTACTAAAATAGATGGAAAATATTTTGTATTATCTAAAAAAGAAAAATTTAAGTAACTAATGTAAACTTTTTCTTTAGCTGATAATAATAATTTCATAAAAATATATTTATCATAATCTAATTTATTTTTATCTCCTATTCTAGGATTAGAATTAATTAAATCAAAATCATAACTTAATTTATATTTAGGATAAATATTATCGTTTAATCCTAAAAAACATATTACTTTAAAAGGTACTCCATGTAAAGTTACATAAGAAGAAAAATTTAAATGACTTAATGAATACCTTTTATTTTTTTTCTTAATTAAAAAACTAACAAAAATTTTAGTAAATAAACCAATTTTAATTTTCTTTTTAAAAAAAAATAATTTATATTTTTGACATAAATAAAATCAAATTTTATGATTTAAAAAAAAATTATTTTTAATAATATCTTTAGGAAAAAAAACATATAAAAACTCTTTACAAATATTAATTCAATCATTTAAAAAAAACTTTTTTTTTAAAATATCTTTTCAATAAAAAATTTTAAATATAAAATCAGATAATTTACCTATTAAATTATAAAAATAATCATTACTTATAGTTGGATAAGGAATAATATTATTTCAAAAACAATATTTTTTATTTATTGCATAACCTAATAATATACGTTTAATACTATCTAACAAAGTTAAATAATTAAATTTATATGAATTATTTTTAACTAAAAAATTATTTATATCTACACAAATACCATCATTTTCAATAAAATTTAAAATAATACTAAATTCATTAGTACTAATTTTAAATTTATCTAAAAAAATTCTATTTTTTAAAAAATATAAAATTTTACTAAATGTAAATTCAATATTAGAAATATTTAATAAATCTATAAATAAATTTAGTATTTTTTTATCATAAATAAAATTTTTTTCCATAATATTAAATGGTAAATATTCTTTACATAATAAATCAGAAAAAACAGCATTAATATATGGATAATATTTATTTAAATCACTAACTACCACAAGAATATCATGAAGATAATATTTTTTTTTTTTAATTAAATTAAATAAAAAAAATTTTAATTTAGATAATTCATCAATATATCCATTAGCAGTGTTTATAATAAAAGAATTATCATATCTATATTTTCTTATTAAAAATTTATTTAAAATAAAAGAATTTTTAAACTTTAAAATATCATTTTTTATGATATTTAATATATTATTAGAATAAAATTTTACGAAACAATTTATTTCAATAAAATTAAACTCTAAAAATAAAAATAAATATTCAGCAAAAAATTTACAATTATTTAATAACAAAGGATTTTTTTTATGTAATACAAAATTAATACCTTTAATATTATTTTTTAAAAAAATAATATTTCTTTTACTATAATTAAAATAATCATATCAAAATTCAGAACTAGGATTAATAATAAAATAATGTATATCTATATATTTAGATAATATATAAATAGTATTTAAATATATTGGTGGTAAATATGATATATTAAAAATAAATAATTCAGAAATATATTTTTTTAAAATACAAAAATTAATTTTATTTTCTAAATTTAAAAATTTATAATAAATTTTACATCTATTTCATTTACAATTATAATTTTTATTATAAAAATTAATAATTTTTCTTCATAAAAAAGATTGCCATAATTGATGAACATTATCTTTTAAATCAATAACTAACTGAAATTTTTCTCACTTTAATAATCAATCTACACGATACATTAAATATTTATCATAAATATCAGCTATTTTATAAGATAAACTAAATAATTTGTAATAATCTTTACAATTAAGTAAATATTTTCTAATAATAAAAAATTCTTTAAAATGTAATAATTTAGGTAATATATTCATAATTACAAAAACCAAATTATTTTTTTCAAAAAAATAATTTTTAGGAATATTTGGTATAAAAATTTTATAAATATTTCATATAAATTTTGATGGTAAACAAAAATTATAATTAGCACAAATACCTAAATTCTTAGATAAAAAAATTTTTAAAAAAAAAGATAAATTATTGTCTGGTACTAAAATAGTATTTTCTACCATGTATTTATTTTTTTTTTTTTTTTTTAATTTATATAATAATACATGCTGTAATACTTCTAAATCATTAGATTGATATAATATTAACATATATATATTTTATAAAAAAAAATAATAAACAAATAAAATAAATAAAAAATATTTAATTATTTTTACATTAAATAAAAATAATAATGGAAATTTTATCTTTATATTTAAAGGTCAAAAAAAACATATACCTCTAAAAGTAAATATATCAGCTATAATATGACTTAAATATCCTAATAACATACCTATAATTATATCTAAATTAAAATTAAAATAAATAAAATTTAAATAAAATAAGATAAAAAATAATATAATTAAAAAAAATAAACTATGTGTAAATTTTCTATGATTTAAAAAAATAAAAAAATTTAAAAAAAAAATTTAAACTCAAAAAAGATTTATGATGATCTATATCTGGTAATAAACAAGTTATTAAACCAGCAAAAATTATATGTCATAAATTTACATAAATTAAAATGTTAAATAATTTTATAAAAAAAAATATAAAAAAAATTGAAAATAATAAATGATTTTTAAAATTCACAATACACCTATTAAATATATAATTTAAAAAATTTATAATAAAAAGTAATAATTATGTAATAATAATTATAAAATAATTATTTGGAACTTGAAATGATAAAAATAAAATATTTAAGAAAAATTTATTTATTTAAAAAAAAAATTTCCTTAAAAGAATTCATAAGTAAAAAAATATTAAACAAAAATAAAATATATATAGGAGGATATATTAATAAAAAAATAGTAAATTTAAATTATATAATTAAAAAAGATAAAAAAATAAATTTAATACATATAAATTCATTTTTAGGTAAAAAAATTATTTTTAAAATTTTTTTACATATAATAAAAATATCTCTAAAAAAAATTTTTAAAAAAAATAATTTACTAAAATTTAAAAAAAAAAAAAATATTTTTTATTTTTATATAAAAAAAAATAAAAAAACTTCGTCAAAAAAAAAAGAAATTAAAAAAAAAATAATTAATATAATAAAAAACAAAAATTTTAAAATAAAAAATTATAAAAATTTTCTAAATTTTTCAAAAAATTTTAATATTAATTTATTTAAAAAATATTTAAATTTTTTAAAATTAGATAAAATATCAACTAAAAAATTAACAAAAAAAAAATATATAAAAATTTATTTTAAAATTAAAAAAAACAAAAAATTAATATTTACTAAAAATAAAAAAATAAATTATAAATATAATCATAGAATTATAAATAAACAAATAAATTTATATCATATAAATAAAGAAAATCCCGGAATGATATTTTGACATAATAAAGGATTTATATTATTAGAAAATATTAAAAAATTATTAAGAAAAAAAAATAAAGAATATAATTATTATGAAGTACAAAGTGCATATTTAATAAATAAAAATATGTGAAAAAAAAGTGGTCATTGAAGTAACTATAGTAGTTTCATGTTTAGTACAACATCAGAAAAAAAAAGATTATGTATAAAACCTATGAATTGTTTAGGTCATATGGATATATATAAACAAAAAATAATCTCATATAAAGATTTACCTATAAGGTTATCAGAATTTGGAATATGTCATAGAAATGAATATTCCGGATCATTATATGGATTAATGAGAACTAGATCATTTACACAAGATGACGCACATATTTTTTGTACAAAAAAACAAATTAAAAAAGAAATTACTAAATGTGTAAAATTAATACAAGAAATATATAAAATATTTAAATTAAAAAATATTAATGTATTTATTTCTACAAAACCTAAAAAATATTTAGGTAATATTAAAACATGAAAAAAATCAGAAAACAAATTAATAGATATACTAAAAAAAGAAAAAATAAATTTTAAAATTAAAAAAGGAGAAGGAGCATTTTACGGACCAAAAATAGAATTCGTATTAAAAGATTCATTTAATAAAAATTGACAATGTGGAACAATACAATTAGATTTTTATTTATCAGAAAAATTAAACATAAATTTTTTAAATAAAAAAAATATAAAAAAAAAACCTATTATAATACATAGAGCAGTATTAGGTTCATTAGAAAGATTTATAGGTATTTTAATAGAAAAAAATAATGGATGATTTCCTACATGATTAACTCCAATACAAGTTGTAGTAATAAATATATCAGAAAAACATAAAAAATATTGTCAATATATATCTAAATTACTAAAAAAAAACAACATTAGATTTATAATAGATTTTAGAAATAAAAAAATAAATTCTAAAATTAAAAAACACACTTTACAAAAAATACCTTACATGATAGTATGCGGCGATAAAGAAATGCTTTCTAATAAAATTAATGTAAGAAAATTTAATAAATTTTATACAATGAATATAAAAGAATTAATTAAAGAAATAAAAAAAAAAAATAAATATTAAGAGGTAAAAAAAATTATTAAAATTTATAGAAAAATACAAATTAAAAAAACACATAAAATTAATTATGAAATTAAATCACCAATAATAAAAATAGTTGGAGATAAATTTAAAAAAATTAAAACAATTGAAACTCTAGAAGCTATAAAAATAGCTAAAAAAAATAATCTAGATTTAGTAGAAATTAATAAAAATAGTAATCCACCAATATGTAAAATTTTTAACTATAAAAAATTTTTATATAAAAAAAATAAAAATAAAAAAAAAAATAAAACTATAAGTATTAAAGAAATAAAATTTAGACCTAATACAAATATAAATGATTTTAATATTAAAATAAATAATATTAAAAGATTATTAAAAAAAGGTAATAAAATTAAAATAGTTATGATATTTAAAGGAAGAGAAATAATACATAAAAATATAGCTATTAATATATTAAATAAAATAAAAGAAAAATTGTCTAATATATCACAATTAATATTTTTTTCAAAAAAAACAGAAAATAGACAAATTATTATGATATTAAATCCTATTAAAAAATAAATTATGCCAAAAATTAAAACTAATCATGCTGTTTTAAAAAGAATTAAAAAATTACCTTCAGGTAAATTAAAATTTAAAAATACTAATTTACGTCATATTTTAACTAAAAAAAATAGAAAAAAGAAAAGACATCTTAGAACTAAAAAAATAGTAAATAAAATAAATACAAAAACAATAATTAAAAGTATTCCATATTTATAAAAAGAGGAAATATGATAAGAATTAAAAGAGGTAAAACTGCTCACAAAAAACATAAAAAAATAATTAAACTATCTAAAGGATATTATAGTTCAAGATCTAGAACATATAGATCTGCTTATCAAGCAACAATTAAAGCGGGACAATATTCATATCGAGATAGAAAACAAAAAAAAAGAAATTTTAGAAAATTATGAATAATCCAAATAAATGCAAAAGTCAGAGAATATAATATATCTTATAGTAAATTTATTAAAAAACTAAATGATATTTCAATAAAAATAAATAGAAAAATTTTATCAGATATTATAAATAATAATCCATTATTATTTGATAAATTAATGTTATTAATTAAAAAAAAATAATTTTTTTAAAATGTTTAATTATAAAAAAATAATTAGTAAATTTAATAAAAAAGTTAAAAAAATTAAAAATCATAAGAATATTAAAAAGTTACATATAAAATATTTAAGTAAAAAAGGAAAAATAAATAATTTAATAAAAATAATTAAAAATATTCCTAAAAAATTAAAACCTGAATTTGGTAAAAAAATTAATTACATAAAAAAATATGTTATTAAAATAATTAATATTTTAAAAAAAAAATATAAATACATAAAAAAAAAAAAATATATAGATATTTCTCTTCCAGGAAGATATTTTTATACTAAAGGTAATATACATCCTATTACTAAAGTAATTAATAAAATAGAAAATTTTTTTTATAAATTAGGATTTAAAAATATATTAGGAAAAGAAATTGAAGATATATATTATAATTTTAATGCACTAAATATTGATAAATACCATCCTTCTAGATCAAAAAAAGATACTTTTTGAATAAACAATAAAAAAATATTACGTACTCAAACATCATGTATGCAAATAAGATGTTTAAAAAACCATAAACCTCCTACAAAAATTATAACTTCTGGATGTGTATTTAGAAAAGATTATGATAATACTCACACTCCTATGTTTCATCAATTAGAATGTTTTTTAATAGATAAAAATATAAATATAACTAATTTAAAATATATTATCAATGAATTTATCAATTTTTTTTTTAGAAAAAAAATAAAAAAAAAATTTGTTCCAACATATTTTCCATTTACTGAACCATCTTTAGAAATTTATATAAAACATAATAATAGAAAATGATTAGAAATTCTTGGATGTGGATTAATACATCCTAAAATTTTAAAAAACTCTAAAATTAATCCTAAAGAATATTCTGGATTTGCTTTAGGCATGGGAATAGAAAGATTATTAATGCTTAAATATAATATATCAGATATAAGATTATTATATAGTAATAACATAAAATTTTTAAATCAATTTTAATATAATGAAATTTTTTGAAGAATGAATAAGAGAATATTATAAAAGTAATTTAAATATTAAAAATATAATATCTATACTAAATAAAAATGGTTTTGAAATAAATAATTTAAATATTAATAATATAAATAAAAAATACACCATAAAAAAAGTTTTATTTCATAAAAATATTAATAAAAATTTATCAAAAATTAAAATAAAAAATAATACTTACTTATATATAAAAAATATTAAAGAAAATATAAAAAATAAAAATATATTAATACAAAAAAAATATATTAATAAAAAAATACATTTTTTTTATTATAAAATTAAAATACAAAATAATTATATATTTATATTATATAAAAATAAATTAAAAAAAAAAAAAAAAATACTTGAAAAGTATAAATATATAGAAATAAATATTCCTTATAACAGATTTGATTGCCAAAATATATACGGTTTATCTAGAGAATTATCAATATTAAGTAAAAAAAAAAACAAAAAAAAAACACATACAATCAAAAATAAAATTGAAAACAATTTTTCTATTAAAATAAAAAATATTAATAAAAAATATATTGAAAATTACAAATACTTAATAATAAAAAAAATAAATTTATATAAATTTAAAACACCAAATATTATTAAATATAGATTAAAAAAATTAGATATAAAATGTAAAAATAATTTTCTAGATATTATAATATATATTTTAATAGAATCTGGACAAAAAATTATTTTTCTTAATTTAGATAAAATCATAAAAATTAATAAAAATAAAAAAATATTTAAAAAAACAGAAAAAAAAATATATTTAAAAATATCTAATCTAAAAAAATTTTTTATAAATAAAAATACAAGAAATTTACTAGTTATAGCACCATTATATAACATCAAATACATAAAAAAAAATAAAAAAAATACTTTTAATTTTAAGACTAAATATTTAAATAATATAGATAAATATACACAAAACTATTTTTTAAAAAAAATTTCATACATTCTTAAAAAAATATGTGGAGGAAAAATAAGTAATATAATTATTAAAAAAACAAAAAAACAAAAAAAAAAAATTATAAATTTAAATTATAAATATATAAATAAAAAAATTGGTATAAAAATTAAAAAAAAAAATATTGTTAATATATTAAAAAAAATTAAATGTAAATTAATAATTAAAAAAAAAAAAATATATGTTAAAACTCCAAATTGGAGATACGATTTAAAAATTCAAGAAGATTTAATTGAAGAAATAATTAAACAATATGGTTATAACAATATTTCTGAAAATCCATTGAATACAAAATTAATATTCAATAAAGAAAATTATTATCAAAAAACAATAAATAAAATTAAAAATCTTTTTATAAACAGAGGATATAAAGAAGTAATAAATTTTCATTTTTCTAATTACCAAGATAAGAATATTTTTAAAAACAATTACAAAAATATAAAAATATTAAATCCAATATCACAAGATATGATATTTTTAAGAACATCATTAATACCTAATTTAATAAAAAATATACAAACAAATATTAAAAGACAAAATAAAAATATTAAAATTTTTGAAATAGGTACTTGCTACAGAAAAAAAAAAAATAAAATTAATCAAAAAAAAATGTTTTCAGCTACTATTTGTGGATATAGAAATAAAGAAAATTGATTTACAAAAAAAAAATACCTTTTAGATTTTTATGATATAAAAGGAGATTTAGAATATTTTTTTAAAAAACTAAATAAATATCCATTATATAATATAAAAAAATCTAAATATAAAATTTTAAATAAAAATCAAAATACAAAAATTATTTTTTCTAATAAAAAAATAGGTTTAATGGGTAAAATAAAAAAAAAAATACAAAATTATTTTTCTATAAAAAATCCTATATATTTATTTGAAATAGAAATTAAAAACACTTTACATTCAACAAATAAAAAAATTAAAAATATTTCTAAATATCCCAGTAATATAAGAGACATTACAATTATAATACCAAATAATATATGAACAACAAATATTATTAATAAATGTTTTTTAATAAATAAAAATAGAATTAAAAAAGTAAATATTATTAAAATATATACAAATAAAAATTTAGAAGAAAAAAATAAAAAAAATATAACTATTAGAATAATAATACAAGATAATTATAAAACATTAAATGATAACGAAATAAACAAAATAATATATAAATGTAAAAAAATGTTAAAAAAAAAATTTCTTGCAATAATTAAAGATTAAAAATGAATTATAATAAAAAAGATATAATTAATTATATTAAAAAAAAAACAAAAATAAATATTAAAAATATTAGTTTAATTATAAATTTTTTTTTAAAAATAATAATATTATACACAAAAAAAAATAAAATTATAAAAATAAAAAATTTTGGAAAATTTTTTACAAAAAAAACAAAAATAAAAAAATGAACTAATCCAATAAATAAAAAAATATATACCATATATTCAAAAAAAATACTAAAATTCAAAACAAGCACAATATTTAAAAAAAAAATAAACCAATTACATTCCTTAAAAAAATAACTTTAATATAATTATTAAAATAAAAAATAAAATATTTTAATTATGAAAAAAAATAAAATTATAAAAAAATATATAAAAACTAAAGATAAAAGTTTACTACCAATATATTATTATATTCCTAAAAAATTTACTCTTAAAAAAAAAATAATAATAGTAATAGAAGAAATATTTGGTGTAAATAAAAATATTAAAAAAATATGTAAAAAAATATCAAAAAAAAAATATTTATCTATAGCACCAGAATTATTATTTAGAATTAAAAATATAAATTTTAAACAAAATATTAACAATTTAATAAAACAAATAAATACTTTACCAGATAAAATTATTATTAGTGATATTATTGATTTAATTATATGATTAAAAAAAAAATATAAAACTAAAAGAATTGGTATAACAGGTTTATGTTGAGGTGGTAGAATAACTTGATTATTTTCATATATTCAAACAAATCATATTAAAACTGCAGTAATATGATATGGTAAAATATTCGGTATAAAAAATTATAAACATCCTATTCATCCTATAGATATAGGAGATAAAATTAAAATACCAGTATTAGGTTTATATGGTAATAAAGATAGAAATATACCTTTAAATACAATAAATGAAATGAATAAAAAAATTATTTTAAAAAATAAAAAAAATAAAATAATTTTATATAAAAATATAAAAAATAATTTTTTAACGAATTGTAAATCAAAATATAATAAAAAAATATCTAAAAAAGCTTGAAAAGAAATGATTAACTGATTTAATAAAAATATATAGAAAAAATTATCATGAAAAAATATTCATATTATTACTATGATAGTAGTATAAGTACAATTTCTTCATACATTAATAATGTGTATGGATGAATGTCATGCGGTTTATTATTAACATCTTTAACATCATGATACACAACTAAAATACCATTTTTATTAGAAATAATATTTTTTAACAGATTATTTTTAGTAACAATATTTATAACACAACTAATAGTAGTTTTTATACTTTCTAATATGGTAAATAAATTATCAGCAAATATTGCTATAACTTTATTTATGTTTTATTCTGTATTAACAGGATTATCTATTTCTAGTATATTTTTAATATATACATATACTTCAATAACAACAACATTTTTAACAACTAGTATAATGTTTGGAATAATGAGTATGTGAGGATATAGTACTAAACAAGATTTAACAAAAATAGGTAATTTAGCTTTAATGTCATTAATAGGTATTATAGTATCAACATTTATAAATTTTTTTTTACAAAATTCTTATTTTACATTAATTATATCATATTTAGGTATACTTTCTTTTTCTATATTAATAGCTTGAGATACTCAAAAATTAAAAGAAATAGGTCACTATATTACTAGTGAACATGATGAACAATTTAGAAAATATTCAATATTAGGAGCATTAATATTATATTTAGATTTTATAAATTTATATTTATTAATATTAAAATTAATAGGAGTAAAACTAGAAGAAGAAGAAAAGGAAGATGAAAATTAATAATATTTAAATATTACTTTTAAAAAAAATAATATCTATTCTTTTGTAAGAATTCTATAAAATCTTTCAAAAAAAAATATATATAAAAAAATTAAACTAAAAAATTAAAATTATTTTATAATTTAAATTATTTACAATAAGAAACAATAATTTTTTTTGCTTCAAAAACATCTTCTCATCCTTTATTTTCAACTCATTTATTTTTTTCTAAAGATTTATAATTTTCAAAAAAATATTCTATTTGATTTAATAACTTTTTATCTACATCATAAATATCCTGAATATTATTATATTGATCAGAAACATCATAATTTGGTACAGATAATATTTTAAAATCTTTACCAGACTCATCAATTAATTTTAATAAACCTACAGGACGAGTATGTATTACAGATTTAGACATCAAAGGATAAGGTGATATTACTAATACATCTAAAGGATCATTATCTTTTGATAAGGTATTATTAATATAACCATAATTACATGGATAAAACATTGGTACATTAATAAATCTATCTACAAATAAAGCTCCATATTTAATATTATATTCATATTTAATTGGATAAAATCCTGAAGATATTTCTATAATACTATAAATATCATTTGGAATATTATCACCAACAGGAATATTTTTTAAACTCATATTTACACCCTAAATAATTTTGATTTAATAAATAATTAATTTATAATAAATTATTATAATATAATAATAAAAAAGTATGAATACTAAAAAAGAAAAATATACTAAAATTAATAAAAAAATAATTAAAACTTTTAATATTATAAAAAAAAATATTAAAGGTAATTTACAAATAAAAGTATTTAAAAACAAAGAAACTAATTTAAAAATAAAAAACCAAAAATTAGAAAATATTAATTATATAAAAAATATAAATATTAATATAACAGTTTATCAAAACTATAAAAAATATCATATAACATGTAATAATTTTAAAAAAAAAACAATACTACAATGTATTAATTGTATAAAAAATAATATAAAAAATATTTCTGTAGATAAAAATAATCAATTAACAAATTATAATTTATACAAAAAAAAATACGAAACAAATTTAGGTTTAATATTTAATGACAATATATCTATAAAAGATATGATAATTATATCAAAAAATATAGAAAAAAATACTTTAAATTTAAATAAAAATTTAATAAGTGAAGGAATAATTTTCAGTAAAAATAAAAATAATATTTGAATATACAATGACTATAAAAAAATAAAAACCTTTTCTTATAAATTGTATCTAATAATAGAAAATATAATAATAAAAAGTAAAAATTTTATGGAACAAGATTATATATATATATGTAGTCATAAATTATCAGATTTAATAAATAAACATCACTATTTAAGTAAAAAAATATTTAAAAAAATTAAAAAAAAAAATAATATTAAAAAAATAAATACTCAAAAAATACCAGTAATATTTAATTCAGAAACTAGTACAGAAATATTTCAATATTTAAATAAATCTATTAGTGGATATAATATATATAATAAAACATCATTTATGATAAATAAAATTAATAAAAAAATATTACCAAAATGAATAAATATAATAGAAGATCCTTTTATATATAAAGGAATAGGTTCAAAACCATTTGACTCTGAAGGTTCTAATACTTATAAATATAATGTAGTAAAAAAAGGAAAATTAAAAACATGAATATTAGATGTATATTCATCTAAAAAATTAAATATTAAAAATACATGTAATTCTGGTGGTATACATAATTGATGTTTTATAAATAAAAAAAAAAATATAAGTTTTAAAAAATTAATTAAAAAAGTTAAATATGGTTTATTAATAGATAAATTACTAGGTGAAGGAGTAAATATAACAACAGGATTATACTCTAAAGGAGCATCTGGATTTTTAATAAAAAAAGGAAAAATAAAATATTATATAAATGAAATGACAATTTCTGGAAATTTAAAAAAATTATTTAAAAATATACTCCAAATGAGTAATGATATTAATATTTACTCTTCTATAAGAGTAGGATCAATTTTAGTATCTAAAATACAAATAACAGGAAAAAATATTTAATTAATAAAATTATTTATCTTTTTAAAAAAATTAAATAAATATTTATAAAAAAAATACAAATAAATAAATTAAAATTAATCAATAAAAAATAATTTACCTTTTTTTTTAAAAAAAAAAAATTAAATTTTATAAAATTTTTAAATAAATAAAATAAATTTAATTTTTTAAATATAAAAATATAAATTTAAAAAAAAATAAATATATTATAAAATTAATATAATAATATAATTAATTTATCCATAAATTTAAACAATTTAATATTTTAAAAATTTTAATCAGATATTTAATAATATATTTTTGACTATTTCTTAACCATACTCTAGGATCATAAAATTTTTTATTAGGCTTATCATATCCATTTGGATTGCCTAATTGAGATTTTAAATAATCTTTATTTACTAAATAATAATTTAGTACTCCTTTTCATGAAGATCATTGTATATCAGTATCTAAATTAATTTTAACTACACCATAAGAAATAGACTTCTGTATAATTTTTTCACTACATCCAGAACCACCATGAAAAACAAAATTTAATGGATTATTAATTTTCATAGAAAAAACTTTACTAACTAACTTCTGTGAATCATATAAAATATGTGGTAATAAAGATATATTTTCAGATTTATATACTCCATGAACATTACCAAAAGAAGCCGCAATAGTAAAAAAATTACTAATTTTTATTAATCTTTTATATGCATACAAAACATCTTTTGAAGATGTATATAAATATTTACGAGATATACCACTATTATCTAAACCATCTTCTTCACCTCCCGTACAACCTAATTCTATTTCTAAATTTATATTTAATTTTTTAAACTTTTCTAAGTAAAAACAACATATGTCTAAATTATCTTTAACTTTACATTTTGATAAATCAATCATATGAGAAGTAAATAAAGATTTACCATAATTATTATAAAATTCTTTATTATAATCTAATAAACCATCTAATCAAGGTAAATAATCTTTAGTACAATGATCAGTATGTAAAATAACAGGAACTTTATAATATATAGAAGCTTCATGAATATATTTAGCACCTAATAAAGAACCATAAATAGCAGATTTTATTTTATTTTTTTTACAAATATTATTACCCACTAAAAAAGAAGAACCAGAAAAAGAAAATTGTATAATAACAATTGTATTAGATTTTCTAGATGATTCAAGAACAGAATTTATAGAATTAGTATCAATACAATTAATTGCTGGTAAAGCAAAATTCTTTTTTTTTGCAATATTAAATAATTTATACATATCCTTACCAGACAAAACTCCAGATTTAATAAAATTTAAAGAATTCATAATATTTTTTTTTATATTACTAAAATTTAAATAAATTTAATTTATTTTTTAAAGCAGATATTACTGGTAATTCTTTACCCTCAAGAAATTTTAAAAAAGATCCACCACCAGTAGATATATAAGAAATTTGTTTTGAAACACCAAAATACTCTACAGCTGATATAGTATCTCCACCACCTATAACACAAAAAGGTTTATTTTTTTTTATTACTTCACATATACATTTAGTACCTTTTCTAAAATTTAAAAATTCAAATACTCCTACAGGACCATTTCATAATATTGTTTTAGCTTTTATTAAAATATCATACATTAAATTAATAGTTTTATCACCAAAATCCATTATTTCTTCACAAGAAGAAATATTATTAACATTACGTAAATAAGATTTAGCATTTTTAGAAAATTTTTTTCCTACTCTACAATCAACTGGTAAAAATATATTATATTTATTAAGTAATTTTTTTGCTTTCTTAACATAAGAAAATTCATGTAATGATTTACCTACATTATTATTAATAGATATAAAAGTATTAGATATACCTCCACCTACTATTAAAGTATCAGATATACATCCTAAATAATTTAAAACATTAAATTTTGTTGATATTTTAGCTCCACCAACAATAGATACTAATGGCCTATTCGGAGTAGAAATAATATTAGATAAAGCTTTAATTTCAGAATTAAATAATAAACCTATACAAGATATAGCTGCAAAATTAATTATTCCATATGTAGAAGAATGCATTCTATGTGCTGTTGCAAAAGCATCCATAACAAAAATATCACACATATCAGCATATTTTCTAGATAAAGATTTATCATTTTTAGTTTCACCAATATTAAAACGAACATTTTCCAACATAAAAATTTTATTTTTATAATTAGAAAAATTAATTTTTTTATCTAAATAATTAGATATAAATTTTATAGAAATATTAAGTTCTTTTTCTAAATAATTAACTATAGGTAATAAAGAATACTTTTTATCATATATACCTTCTATAGGTCTACCTAAATGAGTTACTAATATAACTATAGCACCTCTACTAAGAGCATATTTAATTGTAGGCAAAGAAGATTTAATTCTTTTATCAGATAAAATAACACCATTATCTATAGGAACATTAAAATCTAATCTAATCATTACTTTTTTATTTAATATATCTACATCTTTTATTGTTAAAATAGACATAATAATTTCTCCGTTACTTTTTTAAAATATTACTAAACACTATAAAAAAATTTTTTTAAATATAAACTAATATTTCATAATCTTAAAAATTCTTTTTTATACTTATTAGCTATATTAGGCATACAATTTAAATAAATAATATTTTCTGCATTAAAATTATTTGCAGAAAAAGTATAATTATATGAACCTGTTTCTACTGATTTAGAATCAATAATTAAAAATTTATTATGCATAATATTATAATTAAAATTTATTTTTATAGGTATATTTAAATGAATCATTTTTTTTAAAATATATATTTTATTTCTAATATTTTTACCATCTAATAAAATTTTCATTTTTACACCTTTTTTATAAACATTAATTAAAGAATTTATAATTTTTTTACTACTTAAATTATATGCAGCTAATAAAATTTCTTTTTTAGAATTAATAATATAATTTACTATTTTACTTTCTATTTTAGATTTTTTATAAGAAGAAAAATAAACCATTATTTTAGGTTTAGTAAATAAATTACATGAAAAAAAAATACTTCAAAATAAAAAAAATATAATTACAAAAATATTTTTTTTAAACATAATATTTATTTTAAAATATTAAAATTATAAATATCTACAATTAATTTACTTACTCAAATATTAATTCTTTTATTAGTAAATTTATATTGATTAATTTCATCAATCATTAAACCTATAAAATAATTTTTATTAATTAAACTAATAGAATTATTAAAAAAATAATTTTTTGTAGGTCAATAACCAAATACTAAAGCACCACCTTTTTTTACTACATTATATAATTTATAAACACCATTACAAAAATAATCACTATATTCTTTTTGATTACCACAACCAAAAAAACATACTCTTTTATTTAAAAAATTTAATCTCTTAAATTTATCTAAAAAATTATCTCAATCATATTGTAATTCTCCATAATATCATGTAGATGTACCTAATATTAATATATCAAAATTTTTAAAATCACTTACAGAACTATCAGCAATATTTAAAATACTAATATCAAAATATTTACTTATTTTTTCATATATAAGATATGCAACTCTCTTAGTATTACCAGTATCACTACCAAAAAAAATACCTATTTTAAACATTATATTACCTTAAATAAAATTAATAATTAATAATTTAATTATTAATATTATTGTATAATAAATTAATTAATTTAGTAAAAAATAATTAATTTTTAAACAAAAATTTTAATAATTATATGTTAAAAAAAAAAAAAATAGCTATTTTTTTAGATTCTGGTATAGGAGGTATATCTATTTTTAGAAAAACCTATAAATTTTTTCAAAATATTAAAATAATTTATTTTATGGACAATTTAAAATTTCCTTATGGTAATAAAAATTATTTATATATAACAAAAAGAATATATAAAATTATCAAATATTTTAATAAAATTTACCATATTTACATATTAATATTAGCATGTAATACAGTTAGTATTATTAGTATTAATTATCTAAAAAAAAAATTTAAATTTCCAATTATAGGAACATTTCCTTCTATTATAGAATCTTTTAAAAAAACAAAAAAAAAAAATATTTTACTTATAGGTACTTATTTAACTATTAATTCATTTTATATTAATAATTTAATAAAAAATTATTTACCAAAAAATATTAAAATAATAAAAAAATATTCATCAGAATTAGTTTATCAAGCAGAATTAAAAATAAAAAAAAAAAAAAAAAATATTAAACAAATTAATAAAATTTTTCAAAAAGAAAAAAAAATAAAAAATTTAGATACTATAATAATAGGATGTACACACTATAATTTTTTAATAAAAGAAATAAAAAAAATTTTTAATAAAAAAATATATTTTATAAAAAATTTTGTAAATATCAAAAAAAAATATATATTTTTTTTAAAAAAAAAAGATGAAAAAACATTCAAAAATAAAAAAAAATATTTTTTTTATACTAAAAAAATAAAAAAAAAATATATAAAAAATATAAATAAAATATATAATTTTACTACATTTAAAAAAATTAAAATATAATATTTAAAAAATGATAAATATTAAAAAAAAACATCATTATTTAAAAATTAAAGTAATATTAAAAATATTATTAATATTCAAAATAATAGAATTTTTTACAAAAATAATAAATAAAAATAAATTATATTGAAATATAATATATATATTTTTTTTAATAAATAAATTAATAGAATTTCCATGAATAATAATTACATATATAATATTAATTTATATTTATAAAAAAATATATAAAGTAAAAAACATAATATATTTAATAATAATTTCTATTAGTATATTATCAATATCTTTAATAATTAAAGAAATAATAAAAAAAAATATTTATATTCCAAGACCATATATTAATATACAAAAAATAAATAATAAAAATATACCTAAATGAATAATTAATCAATGAAAACAAAAAAATAATAGTTCTCTACCATCTGGTCATACAATATTTACAAGTTATTGAATAAATATATTTTGGAAAAATAAAAAAAAAATAAATTATTTAATAATATTAATTTTAATAATAATAACTTTAAGTAGAATATTTCTATGATTACATAGAAGTAATGAATTAATATTTAGTTTTATTATAAATAACATTTCCATATATATAATAAATAAAATAATTACTCACATAAAAAAAAAATATTAAATTTTAAATATAGAAAAATCATAAGCTATATAAGTATTAGGAAAAATATTTACACATTCTTTTAAAATTTTTTTAAAATCTTTATAATTATATCTAGAACTAAAATGAGTTAATATAAGTTTTTTAACTAAATATTTTTTAGCAAATATAGCAGCTTGAATATTAGTAGAATGTCCTCTATTATTAGCTAAATAAAACATATTTTTACTTAAAGTAGACTCATGAACTAATACATCAATATTATAAATAAAATTATACACTTGCTTTAATGGTGCTGTATCTCCTAATATAACTATCTTTTTACCTTTTATTTTATTACCTAAATAATTTTTACCATTTATAATTATTCCATTACCTAATCTAATTGTTTTACCTAATTTTAAATATTTATATACAGGTCCTGGTAAAATACCATCCAAAATTAATTTTTTTACATTTAAATGACCAGCTCTATCTTTAACTTTAATATAAAAACCATAACATTCAATTGTATGATTTAATAAAAATGAAGTAACTTTATATCTTTTATCACTAAATATTTTACCTTCATTTATTTCAAAAATATTTAAAGGAAAATTAATATAAGAATTACTCATTTTTAAAAACATATTTATATAATATTTAATACCTTTACCACCATAAATATCCAATTTACTAGAAATATTATTAATAGATCTACTAGTTAACAAACCTGGTAAACCAAAAATATGATCACCATGCATATGAGTTATAAATATTTTTTTTATTTTACTTAACTTTATAGAAGTACGTAATATTTGATGTTGAGTAGCTTCTCCACAATCAAACAACCATACTTCATAAATATCACTATTTAAAATTAAAGCTATACTAGTAACATTTCTTTTAATACTCGGTGAACCAGCATTTGTACCTAAAAATTGTATTAACATTTATAATAAATAAAAATAATAATAATTATTATTATAACAAATCAAAGAAAATTTAAAATATTTTAAAATTAATTTAATTTTAAATTTTTATAATATATTAATATAAAATATAAAATTATATATAATATTAAAAAATTATTAATAATCTGATAATATTAAATATATTAATTTATATAAACTTTACAAATTTAAATATGACTAAAAGAATAGGTATACTTACTAGTGGTGGTGATTCTCCAGGAATGAATACATTAATATTTCATATAGTACAATTATGTATAAAAAATAATTTTTATATATATGGTATATATAATGGATTTTATGGATTATATAATAATAAAATAAAATTATTAAACAAAAAAAATTTATCTAATATATGAAATATTGGAGGAACATTCTTAAAATCATCAAGATTTCCAAAATTAAAAAAAAATAAAATAAAAGAAAAAATTATAAATAACATAAAAAACAAAATAGATATTTTAATAGTTATAGGAGGAGAAGGTTCATATCAAGGTGCATTAAAATTAAGTAATATAGGTTTACCATGTATTACAATACCAGGAACAATTGATAATGATATTCCAGGAACTGAATATACTATAGGATATTTTACAGCTTTAGAAAATATAACTAAAGCAATAGATAATATAAAGGATACTATCTTATCACATAATAGAATATGTATATTAGAAGTTATGGGTAGAAAATGTGGTAATTTAGCTAAAGCTGCTTCTTTAACTTGCTCATGTAAATTAGTTATAACACCAGAAAAAAAAAATAAAAAAAAATATATTATTAAAAAAATTAAAGATGATATTTTAAATAATAATATTATTATTATTACAGAAAATATATATAATATTAAAAAATTAGCAAAAAATATAGAAAAAAAAACTAAAATAGAAACTAGATATATATCTTTAGGACATATACAAAGAGGTGGTAGACCAATATCTCTAGATAGAATATTAGCATATAAAATGGCATTTTATTCTATAAAATTAATTAAAAAAAACATATTAAATAAATGTATAGGTATAAAAAATAATAAAATAATACATTATAAATTAAGTAATATAAAATAATTAACAAATAATGATTAAAAAAATAAATAATTTTATATATAAAATTATTAATAAAGATTTAGTTAAAAAAAAATATAAAAAAATTATTACTCGTTTTCCTCCTGAACCTAATGGTTATCTTCATATAGGACATGTAAAATCTATATATATAAATTTTAAAATAGCAGAAGACTTTAAAGGTAAATGTAATTTACGTTTTGATGATACTAATCCAAGTATAGAAAAAAAAAAATATATAAAATCAATAAAAAAAGATATAAAATGATTAGGATTTAAATGATACAAAAAAGTAAAATATACTTCAGATTATTTTAATACATACTATAAATATGCAAAAAAGTTAATAAAAAAAGGATTAGCATATATAGATGAATTATCTATAAAAGAAATTAAAAAATTTAGAGGAACACTACTAAAACCTGGAATTAATAGTCCTTACAGAAATAGAAATATAAAAGATAATTTAATATTATTTAAAAAAATGAAAAAAGGATATTTTAAAGAAGGTCAAATGTGTTTAAGAGCTAAAATAAATATGAAATCTGAACATATAATTTTAAGAGATCCTGTAATATATAGAATTAAATATGACAAACATCATAGAACTAAAAAAAAATGATGTATATATCCTATGTATGATTTTGCACATTGTATAGCTGATTCTATAGAAAAAGTAACACATTCTATATGTACATTAGAATTTCAAAATAACAAATTTTTATATAATTGAATATTAAAAAATATTAATGTCAAACATTATCCTAAACAATATGAATTTTCTAAATTAAATATAACTTATAATGTAACATCAAAGAGAAAAATAAATAAATTAATAAAAAAAAAAATAGTTTGTGGATGAAATGATCCTAGATTAATTACTTTATCAGGAATGAGAAATAAAGGTTATACTCCTAACTCTATAATAAAATTTTGTGAATCCTTAGGAATTAGTAAGCAAGAAAGTTGAATAGATATAAATATTTTAGAAAAATATTTAAAAAAAGATTTAAATATTATATCACCTAGAATAATGGGTGTTATTAATCCATTTAAAATTATATGTATAAATATTAAAAAAAAATATTTATTAAATATTAAAGTACCTAATCACCCAATAAATAAAGATATGGGAAAAAGAAAAATAATATTTAGTAAAGAAATATATATAGAAAAAAAAGATTTTAAAAAACTATTTTTTACAAAAAAAAAAAAATTAACAAAAAACAAAATTAGATTAAAATATGTTGGTTTAATAAAACCAAAAAAAATTATAAAAAATAAAAAAAATAAAATTTTATATTTAGAATGTAAATTCTATAAAAAAAAAAAACATAAAAATATAAGTATTATACATTGAATATCTAAAAAAAATATATTAAAAACAAAAATAAAATTTTATTTTAAATTATTTAACTCATATATACCAAATATTAAAAAAAAATATTTATCTTCAATAAATAAAAAAAATTTAAAAATTAAATATGGATATGTAGAAAAATCAATATTAAAAAATAAATATAAAATTTATCAATTTGAAAGAATTGGATATTTTAAATTAAATAAAATAACTAAAAAAAAAAATATATATTTGAATAAAATAATATCATTAACAAATAAACAATAAATTTTACAAATAAAATGTACATTAAAAAAAAAAATATATCTTTAAATATTTTAGATTTAGCTAAAGTTAAACCATATAAAAAAGAAATAAATGAAAAATACATGAATAATACACAAATAAAACATTTTAAAAAAATATTATTAACATTACACAAACAACTAACTGTTAACAATAAAAAAAAATATTTTTCTAATAAAGAAACAATAAATTTTCCTGATCCTATAGATAGAGTAGTACAAGAAGAAGAATTTACATTTAACTTAATTAATAAAGACAGAGAACAAAAACTAATAAATAAAATAGAAAATACAATTAAAAAAATTAATGAAAAAAAATTTGGTTATTGTGAAATATGTGATACAGAAATAGGTATTAAAAGACTAGAAGCACAACCTACAGCAAATTTATGTATAGATTGCAAAATACTGTCAGAAATAAAAGAAAAAACAAATAATAAATTAAATATTTAATAAAATATATATATACTTTATTAAAAAATTTCAATATAATCTTTAAAATTAATATATTAAATTAATAATTAAAAACAATTTATGAAAAAAATATGATTAGAAAAATTGCATTCTAATATAGGTCAATTTATTAAAATTAATAAAATTATTTATAAAAAAAAAACTAAATATCAAAAAATATCTATAGTAAATAATAAAAAATTAGGAAATGTATTAATATTAGATAATATTATACAAACTACAGAATTTGATGAATTTATATACCATGAAATGATATGTTTAATACCTATATTTAGTCATCCTAAACCAAAAAAAATATTAATTATAGGTGGTGGAGATGGAGGTTGTTTAAAACAAATAATAAAATTTAAAGAAATTAAATCTATTACATTAGTAGAAATTGACAAAAAAATTATTTCTATTTCAAAAAAATATTTACTTAAAATACATGAAAATTCTTTTAATGATAACAGAATTAAAATAATTAATGATAATGGTTTAAAATTTATAAAAAAAAATAACAAAAAATTTGACATTATTATTATAGATGGTACTGATCCTGTAGGACCAGGAAAAAAATTATTTACTGATAAATTTTATTATAATTGTAAAAAATCTCTTTCTAAAAACGGTATAATTGTAACTCAGAGTGGTACAATTTTACAAATAAAACAAACTATAAAAAATTTAAATAAAATAAAAAAAATTTTTCAATACAATGGTTTATATCAATCTTCTGTACCAACATATTATGGTGGTAATATGTTCTTCATGTGAGCATCACAAGAAATTAATTTAAAAAAAACTAAAATAAATAAACTATATAATAAAATAAATTTAAATAAATTTAAATATTATAATAAAAAAATACATATTAGTAGTTTTTCATTACCTAAATTTATAATAAAAAAATAAATTAATTTCTATTAAATGGTGAAAAATTGAAAAAAATAAAATTACACGGATTTAATAATTTAACAAAAAATTTAAATTTTTGTATTTATGATATATGTTATACAAATTCAAATATGGAAAAAAATAAATATATCAAATATATAAATAAAAAATACAATGCTAGTAGATTAACAAAAATTTTAAAAAAAACATGTAATATTATAGGAGCAAAAATATTAAATATAGCTAAACAAAATTATCAACCACAAGGTGCTAGTGTAACAATATTAATTAGTGAAGAAAAAAGCAACAAAAAAAATATATATAAAAAAAAAAATAAATTAGATAATATACTTATACATTTAGATAAAAGTCATATTTGTGTACATACTTATCCTGAAAGTCATCCAGAAGGTAAAATATCAACATTTAGAGTAGATATTGAAGTATCTACATGTGGTTTAATATCTCCTTTAAAAACATTAGATTTTTTTATTAAAAAATTAGAATCAGATATATTAACTATAGACTATAAAATAAGAGGATTTACAAGAGATATTAATGGTAAAAAATTTTTTATAGACCATAAAATTAGTTCAATACAAAATTTTATAGATAAAAAAATAAAAAAAAAATATGATATGCTAGATATTAATATTTATCAAGAAAACATCTTTCATACTAAAATGATACTTAAAAATATAAATTTTAATCATTATATTTTTAATAATGAAAATATTAATATCAAAAAAAAAAAAGAAATTATCTACCTTTTATGAAAAGAAATGAAAGAAATATATTATGGTAAAAATATTTAAATTTAAAAAGTTAAAATTTCATAACCATGATCAGTAACTAAAATAGTATGTTCATATTGCGCTGATAAACTACCATCTTTAGTTTTAACTGTTCAACCATCATTCATTACAATAGTTTTTTCTGATCCTATATTAATCATTGGTTCAATTGTAAAAACCATACCGGATTTAAAATTTAAATTACAATTATTATTGTAATGTAATATATGTGGTTCTTCATGAAAATTTTTCCCTATACCATGTCCACAATAATTTTTTACTACTGAATATTTTTTTTTACTAACATAATTTTGTATAATTTTACCTATATCTCTAAATTTACCACCATTTCTAATACATTTTAAAGATAAATAAAGACTTTTTTTAGTTGTTTTACATAATTTAATAGCTGAAATATTAGGTTTTCCAACAAAAAACATTTTTGATGTATCAGAATAATAATTATTTTTACATACTGCTATATCAATATTTATAATATCTCCATCACATAATATACAATTATAAGACGGTATACCATGACAAACAACGTTATTAATAGAAGTACATATAGATTTTGGAAAACCCATATATTTCAATGCTGCAGGATAAGCATTATGATAATTAACTATACGATCATGACAAATGTCATTAATTTTACCAGTAGAAATACCTGGTTTAATATATTTACTTATATAATATAAAGTATCAGATGCAATATTACTAGCAATCTTAATTTTTTTTATATCTTTAAAATTTTTAATTATATTAATCATAAATTTATATTCTTATTTATATTAATTATTTTTTATATAATATATATATAATATAAAAAATATTACTAAAAAAAAAGAGGATTTAAACAATGAAATTTTCTATTAAAAAAATGATAAAAGCTGGAATACATTTTGGACATCAAACAAAATATTGACACCCTAAAATGAAACCATTTATTTATACTAAACATAATAAAATACATATTATTAATTTAGATAAAACTATAAAATTATTTGATTTAGCATTAAAAGAACTAAAAAAAATTCATATTAAAAAAAAAAAAATATTATTTGTTGGAACAAAAAAAGCTGCAAGTAATTTTATTAAAAATACAGCTATTAAATGTAATCAATATTTTGTTAATAATAGATGATTAGGTGGAACATTAACAAATTGGAAAACAGTTAAAAAATCTATCAAATTTTTAAAAGAAATAGAACAACAAACAAAAAATGGTTTATTGAATAAATTAACTAAAAAAGAAATTTTACAAAAAACAAGATTATTAAAAAAACTTAAAAATAATTTAGATGGAATAAAAAATATGGGTAATTTACCAGATGCTTTATTTATAATAGATGCAAATTATGAAAATTTAGCAATAAAAGAAGCAAAACAATTAAAAATAAAAATATTTGCTGTGATAGATACTAATACTAATCCTGAAGGATTAGATTACATTATACCAGGTAACGATGATTCTTCTAAATCTATAGAATGATATTGTGATAATATTATTAATACATTAAATAAATAATATGAATATAAAAATATTAAAAAAAATAAGAAAAATAACATCTATAAGTATTATAGAATGTAAAAAAGCATTAGAAAAAAATAATTTTAATTTAGAAAAATCTATTATATATTTAAAAAGAAAAAAAAATAAAATTAAAAAAAAAACTAAAGAAGGAAATATATTTTGTAAAATCAAAAATAAAAAAGCTGCTATGATACAAATTAATTGTGAAACAGATTTCACAATTAAAAATAAAGAAATAAAAAATCTTGCTAATAAAATAATTAATTATATTATTCAAAATAAATATATATCTATTAAAAATATTACTAATGTTTTTAGTAAGAAAATAAATTATTTAATATCTAAATTTAAAGAAAATATAACAATATCAAAAATATGTTATATGGAAGGTAAATATTTAATTAAATATATACATAACAATAATAAAATAGGGACATTATTAAAAATTAATACAAAAAAAAAAAATATTAATTATAAAAAAATAAGGAAAATAGCTATGCATATTACAGCTATGAATCCAAAATTTATTAGTAAAAATGAAATACCTTTAAGTTTTGTTAAAAAATATATATTAAATACTAATTTTAATCTTAAAAATAAAATAAATAAAAAAAAAATAAAAGAAAAAATTAAAGAAAAAATAAATAACATTATTTTATTAAAACAAAAATTTATCTTTAATAATAAAATATCAATAGATAAATATATTAAAAAAAATAAAATTCAAATAATAAATTTTTACAGATTTAAAATATAAAAATGTATAAACGTATAGTATTAAAAATAAGTGGAGAATCTTTAGGTAAAAAAAATATTATAGATAAAAATATAATAATGTTTATCACTAAAGAAATTAAAAAAATATTTAAAAATAAAATTCAAATATCTATTATTATAGGAGGAGGAAATATATTAAGAGGTAGAAATTTAAATTATCTAAACATAGATAGTACAATAGCAGATCAAACTGGTATGTTATCTACTATAATTAATGGATTAATTTTACATTATTTTTTAAATAAAAAAAAAATAGAAACTAAAATAATGTCTACATTTAATATTCACAATATATGTGAACCTTACAATTATATTAAAATAAAAGAATATCTAAAGAAAAATAAAATAGTAATAATTACTTCAGGAATAGGTAATCCACTATTTACAACTGATACAGCAGCATGTTTAAAAGCTATAGAAACAAAATCTGATATATTAATTAAAGCCACTAAAGTAAATGGTGTATATGATAGTGATCCATACATAAATAAAAAAGCTAAATTTATTAAAAAAATAACTTATGATAAAATAATAAAAAAAGATATTAAAATAATGGATACAATATCTTTTTATATCGCTAAAAAACATAAATTACCTATATATATATATAATATATATAAAAAAAATGCATTATATAATATAATAATGGGTAAAAAAGAAGGTACGTTAATATATTAAAATTAATTAGGAGGTATGGCCGAGTGGTTTAAGGCAACGGTCTTGAAAATCGTCAACGTAATCGTTCGAGAGTTCGAATCTCTCTGCCTCCGTACATATAATATGAACAACTATAAATTAAATAATATTGTAAATAAATATTTAAATGTTAAAAATATAAAAGATAATTCAATTAATGGTATGCAAATAGAAGGTAATAAAAATATTAAAAATATTATTACCTGTGTAAGTATAAATAATTTTATTATAGAAAAAGCTATATTAAACAAAGTAGATACATTAATATCTCATCATGGTATTTTATGATTTAAAGATATTCCTAATATTATAGGAATTAAAAAAACAAGAATTTATAAAATTTTAATGAATAATATAAATATATTTACTTGACATTTACCATTAGATATACATCCAAAAATAGGAAACAATGTTCTTATAGCAAAAAAATTAAATATAAAAATTAAAATATTACCTACTAATAATTTTCCTGTATTAATAGGAAAAATAAATAATAAAAATAAAATTTTAAAATTAATAAAAAAAAAAAATATTAATTTTTTTAAAAGTACAAAAAAAAAAGTTAAAAAAATAGGTATTTGTAGTGGATTAGGTGATAAATATTTAGAAAAAACTATTCTAAATTATAATATAGATACATACATAACTGGTGAAATTTTAGAAAACTCTTTTTATATATTTAAAGAATATAATATTAATATCATTATTATGAAACACTACATATCAGAAATATATGGAATAAAAAAACTAGGTAAATTAATAAAAAAAAAATTTAAATTAAACGTAAATTTTATTAATACATATAATAAATATGAATATTCTTTCTATAAAAAAGAACGAAAAAAATAAGAAAAATTTTCACAAATTTTTTCATATAATGTTTTATTTTTTAAAAAATTATAATTTACTAGTTGAGATTTAGATATATATTTTTTATTAATTTTATATAATTTTTTATTTACATGTCTGTTATAAATAACAGATGCTATTTCAAAATTTAATCATATACTACGTATATCAAAATTTATAGAACCTATCATACTAATATTAGTATCAACTAAAATAGATTTACTATGTAAAAAATTTTTCTTATAAAGATATATTTTAATATTTGATAAATAAAGTTTTTCAAATAAATATTGACTAGATCAATATACTAAAAAAGAATCACTTTTTTTAGGTAAAATAATATTAACATCTACACCTCTATTAGCTATAAAACAAATAGCATTAATTAATAAATTACTAGGTATAAAATAAGGAGTAGTAATTACTAATCTTTTTTTAGTAGAATAAATTATATTTAATAAAACATTATTAATAAAATTGTTAGGTAAACCAGGACTAGAATTAATAATTTGTATCAATTTGTTACTTTTTTTATTTATACTTTTAAAATTAATTTTATTGTCTATAATAATATTACCTGTTTCTATCTCTCATTCATAAAAAAAAATTAATTTCATAATTTTATTTACTAAAAAACCATCTATTTTAACCATTAAATCTATTCATTTACCTAAGTTTAAATATTCTTTAAAATTTTTATAATCTACTAAATTCATACTACCTATATAAGTTATATAACTATCTATTAAAATAATTTTTTTATGTTGTCTTAAATCGATTCTTTTAAAGAATACTTCAAAAAAATAAAATTTTGAATATTCTATAATTTCAATACCATGTTTTCTCATTACTAATGGTCAAATAGTTTTTAAAAATGATGAACTACCTAAAAAATCTAAAATAATTTTACAATCTACACCTCTATGAGAAGCCCTTATTAAAGATAAAATTATTTTATTTGATAAAAAACTAGGTTCCCAAATATAAAATATAATATATATATTATTAACAGATGAATTAATATCTTTAATTATAGAATTAACTAATTTTTTATTTTTATAAAATAAAATTAAATTATTATAATTTACTGGAGGAATATACGTATTATTAAAACATAAATTAAATAATTTATTTTTATTTTTTTTATAAATAAATTTTAATTTAGAAATATTTTTTATTCATAATTTATGTAAATATTTATAATTTATACTAACATAAAAATCATAAAAAACATTATATACTATTAATAGTACAAATAAAAAAAATATACAAAACCAAAATATATAAATTAAATTGAAAAAAAAATAATATTTTTCAAAAATACGAAATAATAAAGAAATAAAAAAAAATATTATCCTATATTTTATATTAAACATAAATAAATTTTAAAATTTTTATTAATTAAATATATGATTAGTATTATAGCAGTATTTGGTAAAGGTAATATAATTAAAAAAAAAAAATATATACATTGAAAAATTAAAGAAAATATAAAATGATTTGAAAAAAATACTATTAATAAAATTATTATTATGGATAAAAAAATATGAAAATATGTTAAGAAACCATTCAAAAAAAGAATCAATATAATAATTGATAATAAAAATAAAAAATCTAATTATTTTTTAAACAAAAATAAAAAACTAATTTTTACTAATTCTATTATTAAAGCATTAAATATAGCAAAAAAAAATAATAAAGAAATTATAATTATTGGAGGGAAAAAAATATATTTAAAAACATATAAATGATCTACAAAAATATATTTAACATATATAAATAAAGAAATATATAAAAATAAATTTTTTCCTAAACATTCTTTTAAAGAATGAAAAATTATATATAGAAAAAAAAAAAATATAAAAAATAATAATATTAATTACATCATATTTAATATATACACTAAAATATAATTTTATACATGTCTAAAAAAATAAAAAAAAAAATTCAATATTTAAGTAAAAAAATTAAAAAATATTCCTTTTATTATTTTAATAAAAACAAAAATTTAATAAGTAATGAAAAATATGATTTTTTAATTAAAAAATTAGAAAAATTAGAAAAAAAATATCCATTATATAAATTAAAAAATTCACCTACAGAAAAAATTAATTATAAATTTTTTAAAAGATTTAAAACTTATAAACATAAAATTTTAATGTTATCTATAAAAAGTGAATATTCAGTAAAAAAAATATACAAATATATTAATAAATTGAAAAAAAAATATCATAAAATAAACTTCTTTTGTGAACTTAAAATAGATGGAATAGCATTAAGTTTAATATATAAAAGAAAAAAATTATATAAAGCACTTACAAGAGGCAACGGAACATATGGTGAAAATATAACTAAAAATATTAAAGTAATAAAATCCATTCCTAAAAAAATTAAATATAAAAAAAAAAATAAATATTTAGAAATAAGAGGCGAAATATTTATTAAAAAAAAAAATTTCTATAAAATTAATAAAAAAAATAATTTTTCTAATAGTAGAAATTTAACATCAGGAACAGTAAGATTATTAAATAAAAATATAATTATAAAAAGAAAATTATCATTTATAGGATATGATTTAATAATAAATAATAAAAGAAAAATTATCAAAAAACAATCAAAATGTTTAAAAAAAATTAATAAAATTGGATTTTCAACAGAAAAATTAACATTAAAAACAAAATCTTTTAAAAAAATAGTTAACTTTTATAGAAAAATAAAAAAAAATAGAAAAAAAATTAATTTTGAAATAGATGGAATAGTTATAAAAATCAACAATAGAAAAATACAAGAAAAAATTAAAAATAATAAAAAATATATTAAATGAGCAATAGCATGAAAATTTCCACCTAAAAAAAAAAGTACTATTGTAAAAAATATAAAATATAAAGTAGGTAAAAATGGAATTATAACTCCAATAGTAATAATTAATCTTATTAATATAGATGGAGTAAATATAAAAAAAATTAATTTATATAATATAAAATATTTAAGAAAAATATCTCTTAATATAGGAGATAAAATTATTGTAGAAAGAACTGGAGATGTAATACCAAAAATTAGTAAAATAATTTCAAAAGTTAAAAAAAATAAATTAATTATAATTAAAAAATGTCCATCTTGTAATAAAAAAATAAATATATATGAAAATCAACCTAAATGTTATTTTAATCTAACATGTCCAAAACAATTAGAAAAAATTTTAATAAATTTTGTTTCTAAAAATGGTTTTAATATACCTAATATAGGGCCTAAAATAATTAAAAAACTGATAAAATATAAATATATAAAATATATAACTGACTTATTGAAATTAAAAAAAAAAATACTAATTTCTGTGCCTAATATAAAAAGAAAATTATCAAATAAAATATATTATTCAATTAAAAAATCAATTAAAAATATTAAAATTAAAAATTTTATATATTCATTATCTATTCCATATATTGGAATATCAACATGTACTTATTTAAGTAAAAAAATAAAAAAAATAAAAGATTTTATTAATTTTAAAAAAAAAAATATATATAAAAAAAAAATTGGTAAAAAAAAATATGAATCAATTATTAATTATTTAAATAATAAAAACAATATTAAACAATTAAATTTATTAATTAAAATAATAGAAAAAAATTAAAAATCAGATAATTTTTTAATAGAAAAATTTAATCTAAATATTGTTTTTAATTTTCCAAGTAAACAAATAATTTTAGATATACTTATTGTATATTCTCTACCAGTAATAAAAAATCTTAATATTTTGTAGATATTTCTTTTATTCAAAGTAATAAAAATTTTAAATGAACTATAAATAATTTTATTAATATTATTAATATCTCACAAAAATAGTTTTAAAAAACTTTTTCTAAAATAAATTAATAATTTAACAAAAATACTTTTATTAAATTCAAGTATTTTTTTTTCATCTAAAAAAAAATAGTCATTATCAAAAATTATACAAAAATTATAAATATCTTGTAATAAAAAACTTCTAGATAAAATTAAAGATATTATTTCAGAAAAATTATTTATTTTAGGCATATTAATATTATTTAAAGTAAAAAAATTTTTTAAGTAAAAAAATAATTTTTTATAAGATATATTAGAAATATAATACTTATTTATTCAAACTAATTTTTTAAAATTTAAAATACATGAAGATTTTTTAATATTTTTTAAATTAAATAAATTTTTCATTTCATGAATATGAAATATTTCATTATTTTTATAAGATCAACCTAAACGTAATAAAGAATTTAATATTGATTCAGGTAAAAAACCACACTTAATATATTTTTTTATATCAGAAGAACTATCTCTTTTAGATAATTTTTTATGTTTTTTATTTAAAATTAAAGGTAAATGTACATAATTTGGAATATAATAATTTAAAGAATTAATGATATTTATTTGTTTAAAAGTATTATTAATATGTTCTTCACCTCTAATTACATGTGTAATAGATGTATAATAATCATCAACAACAACACAAAAATTATATGTAGGTATACCATTAGATCTTAAAATTATAAAATCATCTAACTCATTATTATTAATAGATATATTACCAAAAACTTTGTCTTTAAATAAAACTTTACCTTTTAAAGGATTTTTAAATCTTATTACATAAGATTTATTTTTTATATCTAATTTTTTTTTTCTACAATAATTATCATAACGAGGTTTTATTTTATTTAATAAGCAAATTTTACGTATTTTTTCTAATCTTTTATTACTACAATAACATTTATATACTAAATTTTTATTTAACATATAAGATATAATTTTTTTATATAAATAAATTCTTTTAGATTGATAAATAGGCTTTTTATCTCAATATAAACCTAATCATTCTAAAACATAAAAAATATAATCTATATATTTTTTATTATTTCTATAAATATCTGTATCTTCTATTCTTAAAAAAAAATTACCAGATTTTCTTCTAGCATATAACCAAGAATATAAAGCTGTACGTATATTACCTATATGTAAATAACCTGTAGGACTAGGCGCAAATCTTGTAATAACATTATTCATAAATTATACTAATAATTTAGTTAATTTAAACATTATATTTATGATTTATAATTAAATTACAAAATATAAAAAATTATTAATAATTTTATAATTACATTAAAATGCAAAAATATATAAGAAATTTTTCTATTATAGCACATATAGATCATGGTAAATCCACTCTATCAGATAGAATAATAGAAATTTGTACAAAAAAAAAAATACATAAAAATCAACAAAGAATTTTAGACTCAATGGAATTGGAAAAAGAAAAAGGAATAACAATAAAATCACAAAGTGTACAATTAAAATATAAATATAAAAATAATGTATATAAATTTAATTTAATAGATACACCAGGACATACAGATTTTTCATATGAAGTTTCCAGATCACTATATATATGTGAAGGTGCATTACTACTTATAGATGTTACACAAGGTATACAAGCTCAAACTATAGCAAATTATAATATAGCAAAAAAATTAAATATTAAAATAATACCTATTATTAATAAAATAGATTTAATCAATACAAATATTAAAAAAACTATAAAACAAATTAAAAATTTATTAAATATAAAAAAAAAAGAAATTATCCTATGTTCAGCAAAAAAAAATATAGGTATAAAAAAAATAGTATTAAATATAATTAAAAAAATACCATTTCCAAAAGGAAATAAAAAATTACCTTTACAAGCACTTATTATAGATTCATATTTCAATAATTATTTAGGAACATTTCTATTAATTAAAATCAATAATGGATATTTAAAAAAAAATGAAAAAATAAAATTAATAAATAAAAATACAAAATATAACGTAGAAAATATTTATGTAAATACTCCTAAAAAAAAGAAATGTAAATATTTAAATTGTGGAGAAGTTGGATGAATATCTTGTAATATCAAAAAAATTTCTATTAATATAGGTAATACTATTACAAAATATTATTTTCCTGCTAAAAAAAAAATTATAAAATTTAAAAATATTAATCCTAAAATATATGCCGGTTTATATCCTAATGAAAACAAAAATTTTACTAAATTTAAAATATCTTTAAAAAAATTAAGTTTAAATGATTCATCTTTAACATTTAAACAAGAAAATTCACCAGTATTTGGATTTGGATTTAGATGTGGTTTCTTAGGGAAATTACATTTAGAAATAATTAAAGAAAGATTAGAAAGAGAATATAACTTAAATATAATAGTTACTTTACCAACAGTTAATTATAAAATTATAAATAAAAAAAAAAAAAAATTTTATATAAATAATCCTATTCATTTACCTAATAAAAATGAAATAAAAGAAATTAAAGAACCTATATCTACATGTAATATTATTACTCCATCAAAATATTTAGGTAATATAATAAAATTATGCATAAATAAAAGAGGAATACAAAAAAAAATATTATTTTCAGAAAAAAATGTTTCTTTAACATATGAAATACCTACATCAGAAATTATAACTAATTTTAGTAATAAATTAAAATCTATATCAAAAGGATATGCATCCTTCGAATATTTATTTAAAAAATATAAAAAATCTGATATAGTTTTATCAGAAATTATAATTAATAAAAAAAAAATAGATGGTTTTACAATATTAATACATAAAAAAAATATTTTAAAATACAGTAAAAATATTATCGAAATCATAAAAAATAACATACAAAAACAACAATATGAAATAAATATACAAGCTTTATGTAACAATAAAATAATTTCTAAATGTTGTATAAAAGCATTAAGAAAAAATGTAACTTCAAAATGTTATGGAGGAGATATAACAAGAAAAAAAAAACTACTTCAAAAACAAAAAAAAGGAAAAAAAAGAATGAAAAAAATAGGTAATATATTATTATCACAGGAAGTATTTTTAAAAACACTTAAAATAATGTAAAAAAATGATAATTCTTAATAGAATATTATTTACTATAATAATATTTAGTATAGTACTATATTTAGTTAAAAAAATATTTTATCAAAATAAAAATATTATAATAATTGATAAAATAATAGAATTAATACCAATACTAATATTTATATTTATATTAAGATCATTTATATATGAACCTTTTCAAATACCTTCAGCTTCAATGATGCCAACTCTTTTAATAGGAGATTTAATTTTAGTAAATAAATTATCATATAATATTAAAAATCCTTTAAATAATAAAACTATTTTAAATATAAAAAACCCAAATTATGGAGATGTAATTGTTTTTCAATATCCTAAAAATAAAAATATTAATTATATTAAAAGAGTTATAGGATTACCAGGAGATAAAATTATATATGATGAATTTAAAAAAAAAATTAAAATATATAAACACAAAAGTAATACTAATATAGTAAAATATATTTCTCAAAAAAAAAGTTCTTATATAGAAGAAATTAAATACAATAATAATAAAATAGAAGAATTTTTTTGAAATATTAAAAATAATTTTTCAATTTCTAAAAATTCAGAAATTATTTTTTTAACTAAAAAAATAGAAAAAATAAATAACAAAAAATACAATATTTTAATAATGAAATTAAATAATAATTTATCATCAAAAAAAAAAAAACATTCTTGGATAGTTCCTAAAAATATGTATTTTGTAATGGGAGATTATAGAGATAATAGTGAGGATAGTAGATATTGAGGATTTGTACATCAAAATTTGATTATAGGAAAAGCTAAATATATATGAATGAGTTTTATAAAACAACAAAATAAATGACCAACAGGAATAAGATTTAATAGAATAGGTAAAATTATTTAAAAAATTTTATGATTAAAATTTTTCATCTAGAAAAAAAAATTAAATATAAATTTATAAATAAAAAAATACTTATTTTATCATTAACACATAGAAGTTACAGTAATATTCATAATGAAAGATTAGAATTTTTAGGAGATTCTATATTAAATTTTATAATTACTAAAAAAATATATAAAAAATTTTTTAATAAAAAAGAAGGATTTATGACTAGAATAAGAGCTAATTTAGTAAATAAAAATAATTTATTTAAAATAGCTCAAAAACTTAAATTAAATAAATATATTTTATTAGGTCAAGGTGAATTAAAAATGCTAGGACAATATAAAATATCAATTTTAGCTAATACATTAGAAGCTATAATAGGAGCTATATTTATAGATAGCAAAAATATAAAAACAACAGAAAATATTATTAAAAAATTATTTTTTAATTATAAAAATAATAAAAAAATACTAAACATAAAAAATAATCATAAAGATTACAAAACTATATTACAAGAATATTTACAAAAAATAAAATTACCTTTACCAAAATATTATATATCAAATAAAAAAGGTAAAGAACATCAACAAATTTTTACTGTTAAATGTAAAACTAAATTATTTAAAAATATTACTAAAGGTATTGGATATAGTAGAAAAAAAGCAGAACAAAAATCTGCAAAAAAAACTTTAATAAAAATAGGTTTAATAAAAAAAAATAAAAACTAATGTATAAGAAAAAAAATATATGTATCACAATTTTAGTTGGTAAACCAAATGTAGGAAAATCAACTTTATTTAATAAACTAATTAAAAAAAAAATTTCTATTACATCTAAAAAAAAATACACTACTCAAAAAAATATTTTAGGTATAAGTAATAAAAAAAATAATCAATATATATATATTGATACACCAGGAATTAAATTTATAAAAGATATTTATAAAAATATTAATAATGCTATAAATATTTTAAACAAACATAAAATTTTTAAAAAAATAGATTTAATTATTTTACTAATAAAAAAAGAAAAAACCTTTGAAGAATTAAGAATAATATATAAATTAAATTTATATAAAATTCCTTATATAATTTTAATAAATAAAATAGACATAATAAAAAATAAAAAAATTTTACTACCTTATATAGAAAAAATAAAATCTTATACTAAAATTAATACTATAATACCTATATCAGCAAAAAAAAAAAGGGATATTACTTTAATTAAAAAAAATATAAAAAAATATTTAATTAAATCTAAATATTATTTTATAAAAAAAAAAAAAACTATTCATAATAATATATTTATATTTAATGAAATAATTAGAGAAAAAACTATAAGATTTATAGGAGATGAAATACCATATTTCCTAAAATTTAATATAAAAAAAATATTTAAAAAAAAAAAAAAAATATATATTATAAGTAATATATATGTAAAAAAAAAACAATATATTCCAATATTAAAAGGTAAATTAGGTAAAAAAATTAAAAAAATAATTTATTTATCAAAAAAAAGTATAATTAAATATTTAAAATTTAAAAAAAAAATTTTTCTATATATAAAAATTAAAAAATATAAAAAAAAATGATAAATTGAAAAAATATTTTCCATAAAGAAAAAAAAAAAAAATATTTTTTAAAAATAATTAAATTCCTTAAAAATGAATATAAAAAAAAGAAAATAATTTTTCCTAAAAAAAAAAATATTTTTCAATTATTTAAATTAATAAAATTTAAAGAAATTAAAGTAGTAATTTTAGGACAAGATCCATACTGTAACATAAATCAAGCTCATGGAGTAGCTTTTTCAGTATTACCTAATATTAAAAAATTACCTAAATCAATTATAAATATATATAGAGAAATTAAACATGAATTTAATACGTTTAAAATACCATCACATGGATATTTAATTAATTGAATTAAACAAGGTGTTTTTTTATTTAATACTATATTAACTGTAGAAAAAAATAAACCATGTTCACATAAAAATATAGGTTGAGAAATATTTTCTAATAATATTATTAGATATATAAACTTTTATTTAAAAAATATAATTTTTATTTTATGAGGTAAATATGCTCAAAAAAAAATATATTTAATTAATAAAAAAAAACATTTTATTCTAACATCACCTCATCCTTCACCACTATCAGCATCAAAAGGTTTTTTTGGATGTAATCATTTTAAAAAAACAAATATATATTTAAAAAAAAAAAACATAATACCCATTATATGATAATTTAAAAATATTTTAATAATTTTTTAATTAAATATAATTTTTTTTTAGCTACTTTTTTAGCTTTTAACTTACCAATTAATAAAATTTTCTTTAAAAATTTTTCTTTATTACGAAAAAAATAATATTTATCTTTTATAATAACTAAAAAAGAATTTATTACTTTTATTACTATTTTCTTAAATTCTTTATAAGAATATCCAATAAATTTTTTTTCTAATTCTAAAATAGATATATTACTAATACCAGATAAAATATTTAATAAATTTGTTATACCAGGTTTATTTACTGGATCAAAAATAATTTTTGGAGGTAAATCATTATCAGTAACACAATTACTTATTTTAAAGGTAACTAAATCAGGAGTATCTAATAAATAAATTAAACTATTTTTATTAACATCAGATTTAGACATTTTTTTATTAGGATTTAATAAAGACATAATTTTGGAACAAGAAGATAAAATATATTTTGGTAAATTAAATATTTTACTATTAAATAATTTATTTACTCTTTTACTAATTTTTTTTGTAAATTCTAAATGCTGAATTTGATCTTTACCAATAACTACATAATCAGTATTATATAATAATATATCTGAAGCCATTAATACAGGATAATTTAATAAACCACAATTAATAACTTTATAATTTTGTTCTTTTGACTTTTGTTTAAATTGTGTCATTCTTTTTAATTCCCCAACATAAGAACAACAATTTAATAATCAATATAATTGAGTATGTTCATGAATATGTGATTGTAAAAATATAACACTTTTTCTATAATCTATTCCTAAAGATAATAATATAGATAAAATATCAAAAATATATTTTTTTTTTTTACTTAAAATATTAGTATAAGAATGTAAATCAGCTATACAATAAAAACAATTATATTTTTTTTGAAGTAAAAACCATTCTTTTAAAACACCTATATAATGACCTATAGTTACAGATCCATTAGGTTGGATAGCACTAAAAACATTTTTTTTCATTATTTAATAATAAATTTTAATTATATTACAATAAAATTATTTTATTTTTTTTAATAAATCTTGATAATTTAATAATTTTTTTAAATTTTCACTAGCTAATTCTTCATTTAAATTATATTTTTTATCTATTTTTTTAGATTTATATTTATTTTTTTTATAATGATAAGAATAACCAGTACCAGAAGGTATCAATCTACCTACAATAACATTTTCCTTTAAACCTCTTAATTCATCTCTTTTACCAGATACAGCAGCTTCTGTTAAAATTTTAGTAGTTTCTTGAAAAGAAGCAGCAGAAATGAATGATTCTGTAGCTAAAGATGCTTTAGTAATACCTAATAAATTACGTTTATATTTAACTAATTTTTTATTATTTTTACTTAATATTTTATTTACCATTCTAACTCTAGAAACTTCTATTTGTTCACCATTTAAATAAGAAGAATCACCAGGATCATAAATAGTTACTCTACGTAACATTTGTCTTATAATAACTTCTATATGTTTATCATTTATTTTAACACCTTGTAATCTATATACATCCTGTACTTCACTTACAATAAATTTAGTTACTTCCTCTACTCCTCTTAATCTTAAAATATCATGTGCTGATTCAGCTCCATCAGAAATTATATCTCCTTTTTCTACAAACTCACCTTCAAAAACATGCAATTGTCTTCATTTAGGTATCATTTCTTCATGTAAAAACTCATTATTTAAATTATTAATTATTAAACGATATTTTCCTTTAGTTTCTTTACCAAAATTAACAACTCCAGATACTTCAGCTAATATAGCTGCATCTCTAGGTTTTCTAGCTTCAAATAAATCTGCTACTCTAGGTAAACCACCAGTAATATCTTTAGTACCACCATATTCTTTAGAAATTTTTGCTAATATATCTCCAGCATTAACATAAGAATAATTTTCTACTTGTACAATAGTTTTACCAGGTAAGAAATATTGTACTACTATTTTAGTTCCAGTAACATATATATCATTACCATCTTTATCTACTATTTTAATAGAAGGTTTAAAATCTTTATTTATATTTCTATCTATTTGATCTAAAATAACTATAGTAGATATACCTGTTAAATCATCAGTTTTATGTTCCATATTTTGTCCATCATACATATCAATAAAACGAACATATCCACTTACTTCAGTAATTATAGGAATAATATGAGGATCTCATAAAGCTATTAATTCATTTGAAAATACTTTTTCTCCATCTTTTTTTTTAACTATAGAACCATAAGGTAATTTATAATTTTCTTTAATTGAACCTAATTTATCAATAACTTTTAATTCTACATTACGAGATATAATAACTAAATCTCCATTTACATTAATAATAAATTTTAAATTTACTAATTTAATAATACCATTATTTTTTACTCTTATATTAGAATCAATAGAAACTCTAGAAGCTGCTCCACCTATATGAAAAGTTCTCATTGTTAATTGAGTACCAGGCTCACCAATAGATTGTGCTGCTATAACACCTACTGCTTCTCCTATATTAATTAAACAACCTCTAGCTAAATCCAAACCATAACAATATGAACATATACCAAAATTAGTTTCACAAGTAACTGTAGAACGTACTTTAACAATATGAATGGCAGATTTTTCTATTAATTTACAATATTTATCATTTAATAAAGTATTTTTTTTAATTAAAATTTTATTAGTATTAACACAATATATATCTTCTAATAATACTCTACCTAAAATACGTTCCTTTAAAGATTCTTTAATATCATTACCTTCAATAATTGAAAACATTGATATACCATTTTTAGTATTACAATCTTTTTGTGTAACTACTAAATCTTGAGCTACATCCACTAAACGACGAGTTAAATAACCTGAATTAGCTGTTTTTAAAGCAGTATCTGCTAAACCTTTTCTAGCACCATGAGTAGAAATAAAATACTGTAATACACTTAACCCTTCTCTAAAATTAGCAGTAATAGGAGTTTCAATAATAGAACCGTCAGGCTTAGCCATAAGACCTCTCATACCTGCTAATTGTCTTATTTGAGCTGCTGAACCTCTAGCACCGGAATCAGCCATCATAAAAACACTATTGAAAGAATCTTGTTTTTTTAAAACACCATTAATATTTATTCATTCCACAGATAAATTATCCATCATGGATTGAACTATTTTTTCATTAGCTGTTACTCATATATCTATAACTTTATTATATTTTTCTCCTAATGTTACTAAACCAGACTGAAACTGTTCTTGAATATCATTGACTTCATTTTCAGCTTCTTTAATAATTTCATATTTATTTTCAGGTACTTCTAAATCATTAATACTAACAGAAGAACCTGAAATAGTTGCATATTTAAAACCAATATACATAATATCATCAGAAAAAGTAACAGTTTTTTTTAAACCTAATAATTTATAACAAATACTTAAAATTTCAGAAACTTTACTTTTATTTAATACTCTATTAACTAATGAAAAAGATAATCCTTTAGGAAATATACTTCATAATATTACTCTACCAATAGTAGAATTTTCTATATATTTACACTCTTGAAAACTACCTTCACTATCTTTTTTAAATTCTATTATTTTTACTTTAATTTTAGTATGTAAAGAAACTAAATTATTAGCATACAAAATTTTTGCTTCATTACATCCTGTAACTAACATACCTTCACCAATACAACCAATCTTTTCTCTTGTCATATAATATAAACCTAAAATAACATCTTGTGATGGTACTATAATAGGATCACCACTAGCTGGAGATAATATATTATTTGTAGACATCATTAATATTCTAGCTTCTAATTGAGCTTCTAAAGTAATAGGTACATGTACAGCCATTTGATCTCCATCAAAATCAGCATTATAAGCTGAACAAACCAATGGATGTAATTGTATTGCTTTACCTTCAACTAATAAAGGTTCAAATGCTTGTATACCTAAACGATGTAATGTAGGGGCTCTATTTAATAAAACTGGATGTTGTTTAATAACATCCTCTAAAATATCCCAAACTATAGATTCTTCATTTTCTACAATTTTTTTAGCAGATTTAATAGTATTAACAATTCCCTGACTTTCAAGTTTACCATATACAAATGGTTTAAATAATTCTAAAGCCATTTTTTTTGGTAAACCACATTGATATAAACGTAAATAAGGTCCAACAGTTATAACAGATCTACCAGAATAATCAACTCTTTTACCTAATAAATTTTGTCTAAATCTTCCTTGCTTACCTTTAATCATATCAGCTAAAGATTTTAAAGGTCTTTTATTAGAACCAGTTATTACAAATCCTCTACGTCCATTATCTAATAATGCATCAACTGCTTCTTGTAACATCCTTTTTTCATTTTTTATAATGATTTCAGGTGCTGACAAATCTAAAAGTCTTTTAAGACGATTATTACGATTTATTACTCTTCTATATAAATCATTTAAATCAGAAGTAGCAAATCTACCTCCATCTAATGGAACTAATGGTCTTAAATCTGGAGGTAAAACGGGCAATATTTTTAATATCATTCATTCAGGTTTATTACCTGAATTAAGAAAAGATTCTATTAATTTAATACGTTTAGTTATTTTTTTTTTTTTAATTTCAGAATTAATATTTTTTAATTTTTTTAATAATTTTTGATATTTTTTTTTTAAATTAATATTTTTTAACAAATATTGTATAGCTTCAGCCCCCATACGAGCATCAAAATTATTATTAAATTTTTTAGAAAAATTAAAATATTGTTCTTCATTTAAAATTTGATTTAATTTTAAATTACTTTCTTTAGGATCAATAACAATATAAGATTCGAAATATAAAACTTTTTCAACTTCACGTAAAGATATATCTAATAATAAACTTATTCTTGATGGTAAAGATTTTAAAAACCAAATATGTGCTACAGGAGCAGATAATTCTATATGTCCCATACGTTCACGACGTACTTTAGTTTTAGTTACCTCTACACCACATTTTTCACATATTACTCCTTTATATTTAAGTCTTTTATATTTACCACATAAACATTCATAATCTTTAATAGGACCAAAGATACGAGAACAAAATAATCCATCTCTTTCAGGTTTAAAAGTACGATAGTTAATCGTTTCTGGTTTTTTAACTTCACCATATGATCAAGATTTAATTATTTTTGGAGAAGCTAAAGTAATTTTAATAGAATTAAACTCTTTATTTAAAGATTTTTTTATAAAACAATCAAAATTATTCACAATAATAATAACCTTAAAATATTAAAAATAAACATCTCATTAAAAATATTAATTATTATCTAATTCAATATTAATACCTAAAGAACAAATTTCTTTAATTAAAACATTAAAAGATTCCGGCATTCCAGGATCCATTTGATGATTACCATTAACTATATTTTTATATATTTTTGTTCTACCATTTACATCATCAGATTTAATAGTTAACATTTCTTGTAAAGTATAAGCAGCACCATAAGCCTCCAAAGCTCATACTTCCATTTCTCCAAATCTTTGACCACCAAATTGAGATTTACCACCTAAAGGTTGTTGAGTTATTAAACTATATGAACCAGTAGATCTAGCATGTATTTTATCATCAACTAAATGATTTAATTTCATCATATACATATAGCCAACTGTAACTGGTCTTTCAAATTTTTTACCAGTTAAACCATCATATAAATTAATCTGTCCAGAATTTGGTATATTTACAATTTTAAATAATTTTTTTATTTCATATTCTTTAATACCATCAAAAACAGGAGTAGAAATAGGAAAACCTTTAGATAAATTTTTTGCTAATAATATTAATTGTTCATTATTTAATAAATTCAAGTCAATATTTTCATTATTAATAGAATAAATACTTTGCATAAAATTTTTTATTTTACTAATAGTAAAATTATTTTCTAACATAAATTTAATTTTATCACCTATTAATTTAGCCACCATACCTAAATGGGTTTCTAGAATTTGACCTATATTCATTCTTGACGGAACACCTAAAGGATTTAATATTATATCTATTGGTATGCCTTGATCATCATAAGGCATATCTTCTACTGGACAAATTTTAGATATAACTCCTTTATTACCATGTCTACCAGACATTTTATCACCAACTTGAACTTGACGTTTTACTGCTAAATAAATTTTAACTACTTTTAAAACTCCAGGAGGTAATTCATTACTTTGAATAATTTTATCTTCATATATCTTTAATTTTTTATAAAATATATTTTCTAATTTTATATAACTTTTTAATAAACTATCAATTTTATCTTTTACAGATAAATCTATTATTTTAAATTTAGATATACTTTCATAATCTATATTTTTATAATAAATATTATTTTCCTTAAAAATTTTTTTAATATAATTAATTAAAATATTTTTAAAATAACTTAATTCATGAAATATTTTTTTTTTAATATTTTTTAATTGTATATATTCTATATTTAATAATCTTTTATCTTTAGTAATACCTTCACGAGTAAAAATTTGAACATCTATTACTGTACCACTACAACCATTAGGGACTCTCAAAGAAGTATCTTTAACTTCAGAAGCTTTTTCACCAAATATAGCACGCAAAAGTTTTTCTTCAGGAGTTAATTGTGTTTCACCTTTAGGAGTTATTTTACCAACTAATATATCTCCTCCAAAAACTTCAGCTCCAATATAAATAATACCACTTTCATCTAATCTAGATAAAACAGAATCACTTATATTAGGTATATCAGAAGTAATTTCCTCAGCACCTAATTTAATATCTCTACAAACACAAGATAATTCTTGAATATGTACAGTAGTAAATATATCTTTATGTACTATCTTTTCAGAAATTAAAATAGAATCTTCAAAATTATATCCATGTCAAGGCATAAATGCTACTCTAACATTTTGACCTAAAGATAATTCACCTAAATCAGTAGAAAAACCATCAGCTAAAACATCATTTTTTTTTATTAATTCCCCTAAAACAACACTAGGTTTTTGATTTATACAAGTATTTTGATTAGAACGAAAATATTTAACTAAATGATAAATATCAAGTTTTTTATATAAATTACATTCATCTAAAGTATTATTTGTTTCAACAATTATTTTAGAAGAATCTACATATTTAATTACTCCATCATTTTTAGCTAAAACTAAAATACCTGAATCTCTAGCTATAATAGACTCCATACCAGTACCTACTAAAGGTTTTTCAGGTATTAAGCAAGGTATAGCTTGACGTTGCATATTAGCACCCATTAAAGCTCTATTAGCATCATCATGTTCTAAAAAAGGAATTAAAGAAGCCCCTATAGATACTATTTGTTGAGGAGAAATATCCATATAATTAATTTGAATATAATTAAATAAATTAAATTCACCTTTATATCTACAAATAATAAATTCATCAACTATATAACTAGATTGATCTAATTTTATATTTGACTGAGCAATAATATAATTACCTTCTTCTAAAGCAGATAAATAATGTATTTCTTTAGTTACATAACCATTTTTAACTAATCTATATGGAGTTTCTAAAAAACCATAATCATTAATTCTAGCATAAATAGATAAAGAATTAATTAATCCTATATTAGGTCCTTCAGGAGTTTCAATAGGGCAAACTCTTCCATAATGAGTAGTATGTATATCTCTAGCCTCAAAACCAGCTCTTTCTCTAGTTAATCCACCTGGTCCTAAAGCAGAAATTCTACGTTTATGAGTAATTTCAGATAAAGGATTATTTTGATCCATAAATTGTGATAATTGACTAGAACAAAAAAAATCTTTAATTATAGCAGATAATGGTTTAGCATTAATAATATTTTTAATTAATAAATCACTTGATCAATTTAAAGATAAACGTTCCTTAATAGTTTTTTCAATTCTTACTAAACCTATACGAAATTGATTTTCAATCATTTCACCTACAGAACGTACCCTTCTATTACCTAAATGATCTATATCATCAATATTACCTATACCATCTTTAATATCTATTAATTTTTTAATAGTATCAATAATATCTTTAGATTCTAAAACCATAGGACCGAAAATATCTTTTCTACCCATAGATAAATTTAATTTCATACGACCTACTTTAGATAAATCATATCTATCTAAAGAAAAAAATAAATTATGAAATAATTTTTCTGCCGCTTCTATAGTAGGAGGCTCTCCAGGTCGTATCATACGATATATATCTATTAAAGCTTCTTCACGATTTGAAGTATTATCTATTAATAAAGTATTAGATATATAAGGTCCATGATTTAATTCATTAACATATAAAATATTTATACTTAAAATATTTAAACAAAATATTTTATTTAATAATTCTAAATTTAATCTAGTATTAGACTCTAAAATAAAAAAATTATCTTTAGATATATTAATTTTAATATCTTCTGCTAAAATTTTTCCTACAATATATTCTTTAGAAATTTCTATGTAATTAACATCATCTTTTTCCATTTTCCTAATATGTTTAATAGTAATTCTTTTACCTTTTAAAACATATATTTTTTTTTTAAATACTATATCAAAATTTAAAATTTCACCCCTTAACCTATTAGGTATTAAATTCATAAATAACTTATTTTTTATAATATCTATAGTAATAAAATCAAAAAAAACACTTAATATTTTAGTTTTATCTAAACCTAAAGATTTTAAAATTATTGTAACAGGTAATTTACGTCTTCTATCTATACGAACAAATAAATTATCTTTAATATCAAACTCAAAATCTAATCAAGAACCTCTATACGGTATTATTCTAGCATTATATAATGTTTTACCAGATGAATATATTTTATTTTTACCTTTATCACTATCAAAAAAAACTCCAGGACTTCTATGTAATTGAGATACTACAATTCTTTCAGTACCATTAACTACAAAAGTACCTCTATCAGTCATTAAAGGTATATCACCCATATATACTTCTTGCTCAGAAGAAGACTTAATAACTTTATTACCAGAAGAATTAATTTCATATATAATTAAACATAATTTAGCTTTTAAATTTAAAGAATAAGTTAATCCTCTTAACTTACATTCTCTATCATTAAAAAATGGTTTACTAAATCTATAATTTATATATTGTAATTCAATATTTTTATTATAATTTAAGATAGGAAAAACAGATTTAAAAGATAAATCTAACCCTGAAAAATTACTATTTAAACCATATAAAAAATTATTATAAGAATCTATTTGAATAGATAATAAATACGGAATATCTAATATTTTAGGAATTTTACTAAAATTTTTACGTATACGTTTTCTTTCATAATAAGAATAAACCATACTATCCTTTATAATTAAATAATAAATTAAATAACAAATTTATTTAACATCTACTACAGCACCAGAATCTTCTAAAGATTTTTTTAAAATATATAAATCTTTTTTATTTATTTTATCTTTTATAAGTACTGGAGAAGATTCAACTAAATCTTTAGCTTCCTTTAAACCTAAATTTAAAAAACCACGAATTATTTTAATAACAGCTATTTTATTTGGACCAATAGAATTTAAAAATAAATCAAACTCATTTTTCTCTTTTTTAACTTCACTAACATTTTTTTCAGAAGAATTAAATTTATAATCACTAGATTTAATACCAAATTTTTTTTCTATAGAATCTATTAACTCAACTAATTCTACTAATGACATAGAAGATATTTGTTCTAAAACTTTATCTTTATTAACCATAATTATACCCAAATAAATTTACAAAACTAACATTTATTATTTTTTACAACTAACAAAATACGTAATAATCTAAATAAAAAAAAATTTTTTAATAAAAAAATTAAATATTTCAAAGACTCTTTAATAGAAAATAAAAAAGATAATTTTTCATTTAAATCTAAAGAAACTTCTCTTTTATCTAAAGACAAAGATTTTAAAATAAGTTTATTTTTATATTTAACTAAATATTTAACTAAAATTTTTGACAAACCATTATAATCATTACTAGAAAAACCTAAAATTACTGGACCAGATAAATATTTATTTAAATAATTTAAACTAGATTTACATATAGCTACTTTAAATAAATTATTACGTATTACAATTAAATTAGCATTATTATTTTTTACATCTCTACGAAATAAATTTAATTCATTAACTGATAAATAACTAAAACTTAATATAACAATAGATAAAGATTTATCTAATTTTTTCTTAATTTTATAAATAAATTTTTTTTTATCTTTTTTTAACACTTATTTTCTCCAATTAATTAAAATCAACTAAAAAAGATTTACCCATAGTACTAGAAAGAAAAATTTTTTTTAAAAAAATATTATTTTTAAATTGATTAAATATATTTAACTTTACCGAATTAACAAAACATAAGAAATTATCTAACAATTGATTATTAGTAAAATTTAATTTACCTATTGTACTATGTATTATACCAAATTTATCATTTTTATAAGTAATTTGTCCTTTTACAAATTTAGAAACAACATCTTCTAAATTATCAGTAAGAGTACCTAATTTAATATTAGGCATTAATCCTTTAGGCCCTAATATTTCACCTAATTTACTAACTAATTTTATAGAATCTAAAGTAGATATAACAACATCATATTTAATAAGATTATTTTTAATTTTATAAAATAAATTTTCTGTACCTACAAAAAAAGCACCAGCATTATAAGCAAGTTCTTCCTTAGATTTAGGTGCAAAAACAATTACTTTTTTAAATTTACCTGTATTATATGGTAATAAAACACTACCTTTAATATTTTGATTTACATCTTTTACATTAAGATCTAAATTAATAGCTATATCTATAGATTCAATAAAATTAAATTTAGATTTTTTTTTAATATTACTAAATATTTTTACTAAATTATTCTCATCAAAATACCATTTACTAATATTCATATTAAAATTTTAAATTAATTTTTAATTAAAACACCCATAGAACGAGCTGTACCAATAATAGAATTATAAATTGATTTTATACTAGAACTAAATATATCAGAAGATTTAATTTTAGCTATATTTAATATAGATTCTTTAGTAATATAACCAATAATATCATGACCAGGTTTCTTAGAACCAGTAGTTATAGAAACTTCTTTTTTAATAAGATAAGAAACTGGTGGAGTTTTAGTTATAAAACTAAAACTACGATCAGAATAAACAGTTATAATAACAGGTACGGGTATACCTTTATCTAAAGAACTAGTTTTTTCATTAAATAATTTACAAAAATTTATAATATTAACTCCTTTTTGACCTAAAATAGGACCTACAGGTGGACTTGGATTAGCCATACCTGATAAAACTTGTAATTTAATATAACATCTTATTTTTTTAGACATTTTTTTAAACACTAATAATTTTTAATTACTTTTTTCTACTTGAGAAAAATCTAACTCTACAGGAGTAGATCTACCAAAAATTAAAACAGAAACTTTTAAACGATTTTTATCATAATCTACCTCTTCTACAGTACCATTAAAATCTGAAAAAGGACCACTATTAACTCTAACTAAATCACCATAATCAAATAATACTTTTGGTCTAGGTTTACCACTGATTTTTTGTAATTTATTTTTTATAAGTTCTACTTCTTTCTTATCAATAGGACATGGATGACCTAAATTACCACCTATAAAACCAATTATTTTAGGTACATTACGAATTAAATATCAATTTTTATCATTCATAACCATATTAATTAAAAAATATCCCGGATAAAATTTACGCTCACTTTTTTTACGTACTCCTTTTTTAATTTCTATAACTTCTTCAGTAGGCACTAAAATATCTCCAAAATCATCTTTTAATCCATATAATTTAATATGATCTCTTAAAGAATTAATAACCTTTTTTTCAAAGCTAGAAAAAACCTGTATTACATATCATTTTTTCTTCTTAATATCTGTTGTTTCCATATATTAATTTAACCTTAGATTTAAAATAATAGAAATTATATATAATAAAAAACTATCAAATAACCATATTATGGTAGAAATTAAAAAACTCAAAACTAAAACTACTAAAACAGTATTAATAACTTCATATTTAGAAGGTCAAAAAATTTTAGAAACTTCTAATTTAGATTTTAGAAAATATAAAAATAATTTTCTACCTAAATTAGTATATTTAAATAAAAAAAAACATAAAAAAGAATAAAATATATTTATTATATATATAATAAAAAAATAATTATTTAAAATAATAAAATTATTTACATATATTAAAATAATTAATAGTAATATAAAAAAATATATTTCTTTTGAATTAACTAAATAAATATTCATTAATATTTAAAAATAATAAATTAACAAATTAAATCTTAAAAACTTTTTTTTCTTTTATTAAAGAAAAAAAATCAATAACTTTAATTTCAAGTTCTAAAAAAATATTAAATTTTTTAAATATTTTTCTTCTAACATATAAAATTAAAGAATAAATATGTTCTGGCAAAGCATAACCTAAATTAACAATAATTAATGGTTGTTTATTATATACTTTTGCCCATCCAATAGTATAACCTTTTAAATTACATATATCAATTAATAAAGCAGCAGGAATTATTTTTTTATTTTTTATTACATTAAAATTTACATAGTTTAAGTTAGGAAAATAAATATTTTTAATATATCTATAATACTTAATACTAATAATAGGATTTTTAAATATACTACCAACATTACCTAATAAATTTGGATCAGGTATTTTACTACTTCTAATATCAAAAATTTTTAAATATATATCTTTTGCCTTAATATTAATATTCAAAGGATCAAAAAAATCTAATAAATCTTTATATAAAAAACAAGGTTTTCATAATTTTTTAATTACTAAACCTATTTTAATAACTAAAAAACGATTATGAATTAAATTTTTTAAAACACTATTCCTATAAGAAAAACAAAAATTTTTTTTTTTTAAGAAAAATATTCTACCAGTATAACAATCTAATATTTTAGCATAATTAAAAAAATCTTTTATTTCTACACCATAAGCACCAATATTATTAATTGCAGCTGCACCTACAGAACCAGGTATAAAAGATAAATTTTCTAAACCATAAATTCCATTAACGAGTGTAAAATAAACTAAATCAGATCACAATTCTCCAGAATAAACATCTAAAAATCAATAATCAATATTTTGTTTAATTTTAATACCTTTCATTCTATTAATTAAAATAGTACCATAAAAATCATTTAAAAATAATGTATTAGAACCACAACCTAAAATTAAAGTATATTCTCTTTTTTTAAAATTTAAAAAAGATATTCTTTTAAAATCTTTTAAATTATTTAACACATACAATGTATTAAATTTAATATCTAAATTAAAAGTATTAAATTCTTTTAAAGAATTTGTTCTACTCATAAATTTTATTCACTAACAAATGTTCATAAAAATAAATTTTTTTTAATTTAAACAAAAAAAAATATTCTATATATCTCATAAATCTTAAATTTAAATATTTATCATGTTTGAAACCTAAAATATGCAATAAACCATGTATAACTAAATAAGAAAAATAAAAAAAATAGTTAATACTATTTTTTAAAGAATTTTCTAAAATTACTAAAGGACAAATAACTACATCACCTAAATAATTAATTTTAAAATTTTTAATACTAAATTTAGTAGGAAAAGATAATATATCAGTAACACAATATTTACTTCTAAATTTACTATTTAAATTTAAAATATAATTTTTATTTACTAAAACTAATGTTATTCTTTTTTTTATATTAAAATAAATATATAATTTTAATAACCATTTATAAAAAAAAATCTTTTTAGGTAATAAAAAACAATCACTGCAATAATTAACTATCTTTAAATAATTAAATATTAAAAATTTATTATACATTATCATAAGCTTTAATTATATTAGATACAATTGAAGAACGAACTATATCTTTAATACTAAAAAAAGTTATTCCTACATCATTCATATTTTTAAATACATTTACAGCATGTTCTAAACCAGAAATAGATTTATGTGGTAAATCAATTTGAGATATATCTCCATTTATAACTACTTTAGTATTATAACCTAAACGAGTTAAAAACATTTTCATTTGTGAAATAGTAGTATTTTGAGCTTCATCTAATATTACAAAAGAATCATTAAAAGTTCTACCTCTCATATATGCTAAAGGTACTACTTCTATAATATTACGAGAAACATATTTACGATTAAAATTTGATCCTAATATTTCAAATAATATATCATATATTGGAAATAAATAAGGACTTATTTTTTGATTAAAACTACCTGGTAAATAACCTAATTTTTCACCAGCTTCTACAATAGGTCTAGCTAAAATTATTTTAAAAATCTTTTTTTGATTTAAAAAATTAATAGCTGTTGCTGTAGCTAAATAAGTTTTACCTGTACCAGATACTCCTACACCAAAAGTAATAATTTTATTTAAAATATTTTTAATATAATAAAACTGCATTTTAGTTTTAGTTTTTATTAAAATATTTTTACCTTTTAAAAAAAAAGAAAATTGTTTTTTTTTCATTTTAAATTATAATACCATACAGATGATTTTTATATAATTTTGTTATTTTTACATTAATTAACTGACCTAATAATTTTTTACTACCTTTAAAATAAACAATTTTATTATTTTCAGTATATCCAAAAATAAATCCTTTTTCTTTATGAGAAATATTTTCTACTAATACAGTTTTTTTAGAACCAATCATTTTATTAAATCAATATATTGAATTTGAATAAAGTAAACTATTAATTTTATATAATCTTTTTTTTTTTTCTTCTATACTTATATTATCTAACATTTTAGATGACACAGTATTAGGTCTAGAAGAATACATAAAAACAAAACTACTATCAAATTTAATTTCTGATATTAAATTTAAAGTTAACTTAAAATCTTTTTCATTTTCAGTAGGAAAACCAACTATAAAATCTGAAGAAAAAATCATATCATTTCTAATAAATAAAATTTTTTTAATTAATTCTTTATAATATTCAACAGTATAATTTCTACGCATTAATTTTAAAATTCTATTTGAACCACTTTGAATAGGTAAATGTAAAAAATTAACTATTTTTTTAACTTTAATATAAGTATTTATTAACTCGTCTGTAAAATTACTAGGATGACTTGTAGTAAATCTAATTCTTTTAATACCTTTAATTTTAGAAATTAAAATTAATAAATTAGAGAAATTACATTTTTTATTATTTTTAAAAATACCACAATAAGCATTAACATTTTGCCCTAATAAATTTATTTCAGTAATACCATATAAAGATAATCTACATATTTCAGAAATAATATTTTCTGGAGATCTACTAATTTCCTTACCTCTAGTATAAGGAACAATACAATAAGAACAAAATTTATTACAGCCTTCCATAATAGAAACATAAGATAAAGATCTTCTATTAAAATTAGAAGTAAAATTAACTGGAAAATACTTATCTTTTTCAATACCTTTAAATTTTACATCAATAATTTTACTTTTATATTTTTGAAATTTAGAAATAAAATAAGCAATTTTATGCAAAGTTTGAGGTCCAAAAATTATATCAACTACATTACTACGTAAAAAAATATTTTCTTTTTCTTGTACTGAAACACAACCTCCAACAGCAACAATTATATTTTTATTACTTTTTTTAATATCTTTAATTCTATCAAGAAAAAAAAATAATTTATCCTGTGCTTTTTGTCTTATAGAACAAGTATTTAATATAATTATATCAGCATCTAATAAAGAATAAACTAATAAATAATTATTATAATTACTTAAATAAACTTTAATTTTATTAGAATCATAATGATTCATTTGACAACCTCAAGTTTTTATATATACTTTTTTATTCATAAATATTCAATAAAAAATTTATCCACAAATAATAGCTACGACAGGAATTGAACCTGTGACCTCAGCGTTATGAATGCTGTGCTCTAACCAACTAAGCTACGTAGCCATTTAAACTGGGGTACCAGGATTTGAACCTGGGATCTCGGGATCAAAACCCGATGCCTTAACCACTTGGCTATACCCCGATAATAACATACGGAAGACGAGATTTGAACTCGTATACATAAAGTACTAGATCCTAATTCTAGTGCGTCTACCAATTTCGCCACTTCCGTAATAATAATTAGGAATTATATATACTTTATTATATTATATAAATATGAAAAATAAATTATTTTTATTGAATTTAGTAAAATATTGTATTAATTTATTTAAAAAAAAAAATATATATTTTGGTCATGGTACATATAATGCATATACAGAAGCTATACATTTAGTATATTCAGTATTAAAATTAAATATAAAAAATAAATTTCATAGAGTTAAATTTATTCAAATAAATAATAGAAACAAAAAAAAAATAATTAAATTAGCTAAATTAAGAGTAAAAAAAAAAATACCTATAGCATACCTCACTAAAAATATTTGATTTTGTAATAAAAAATTTTACATTAATTATGGAGCTTTAATCCCTAGATCACCTATATGCGAAATAATTAAAAAAAAATTTTCATTTATTAAAAAAAAATATTATCCTAAAAATATACTAGATTTATGTACTGGTAGTGGATGTATAGCTATATTATGTTCATATATTTTTCCAAAATCTAAAATAGATGCAATAGATATATCAAAAAAATCAATTAAAATAGCAAAAAAAAATATTTTCATACACAAAAAAAGTAAAGAAATAAAATTAATAAAATCAAATTTATTTAAAAAAATAAATAAAAAATACGATCTTATAATAAGTAATCCACCTTATATAGATAAAAAAGAAATAAAATTTTTACCAAAAGAATACCTTTACGAACCTAAAATAGCTTTAATAAGTAAAAAAAAAGGTACTTTTTTAATACAAGAAATTATAAAAAAATCATATAAATATTTAAAAAAAAAAGGACATTTAATATGTGAAACAGGACATCAAAAAAAAAAAATAATAAAAAAAAACAAATTAATAAAATTTAAATGAATAAAACTTAAAAATAAAAAACATCACGTATTTATAGTTAAAAAAAAACAATTAACTTATTTTAAATAATTTAATAAAATTTTTCATATTATATTCAACAACTTTATAAAAACTAATTTTTTTTAATATAGAAATTTTCTTAAATATAAAAATAATTTTTAAAGGATTATTTATTTTACCTCTAAAAGGTGTAGGACTTAAATAAGGTGAATCTGTTTCTACTAATAATCTATTCAAAGGTATATACCTAATAATATTTTGCAATAAAAAATTATTTTTAAAAGTTACTAAACCAGAAATTGATATATATAAACCAAAATCTAAGAAATTAGATAAAACTTTTTTATCAAAATAATTATAACAATGTATTACAGCACTAAAATCATTTATACTAAATTTTCTTATTATATTTAAAGTATCTTTACTAGAATTTCTGGAATGTATAATACAAGGTTTTTTATATTTAACTGATAAATATAAATGATAAAAAAAAACATTAATTTGTTTTTTTTTATTTTTTTTATCTACATCAAAAATATAATCTAATCCAGTTTCACCAACTGCTATAATTTTTTTATAAGAAATAAATTTTTCTAAATCTAAAAAATCACTATTTTTAATAAATTTTACATAATAAGGATGTATACCACAAGATAATTTAATTTTATCTATATAGGAAAATCTAGAAAATATACTAAAAAAATTTTTTAAACTAGTAGAAACAACTAATAAATATAAAAAATTACTTTCTTTACATAAACTTAGTAACTTATCAATATTTTGAATAATATTTTTATTATATAAAAGATCAATATGGCAATGAGTATCAATAAACATATATTTATTTTCCTTTATCTTTTTTTTTATTAATTAAGTTATAAATATTATAAGACAAATCGTAAAGTAAAATTTCTTTATTAAAATTTAAATTACTTTTAACTTTATTAATACAAAAAAATATTTTTTTTAGTATAAAATTAATACTTTTTATACATATATATTTATTAATTTTTTTTAAAATATTAATAACATCCAAATTATAAATTTTATTAGTATATTTACAATTTATAATATCAAAAAAAAAAGTATATAAAATATATAAATTAAATTCTATAGAATAATTTTTTAATATATTAATCATGCTAAAAATATTTATAGAAAAAATATTTTTAATAATATTAAATATTTTAATTCTAAAAAACCATTTTTTTTTTAAAAAAATTAAAGTATCTAACGGAGAATTATTATTTAAACGTATAGAAGTTAATATATTTTCTTTACTAAAATTTAAATAATTACCTATTCATTTATATACATATAATTCATTTGGAGCTAATAAATTATATCTATGACATCTACTTAAAAAAGTTAATGGAATATTATAAGAATTAAAACAAGAAAAAAATAATATTAATTTATAATTAGGTTCTTCCATTAATTTTAATAAATAATTAAATACAAAAGAATTAGAAAAATCAAAATCAATAAAATAAATTATTTTAAAAGAACTAAAATATAAACTTTTATTTAAAAAACAAATAATTTTTTTAATAAAAAAAATATTTAAATTACTTTTTTTGACTATAATAAAATTAGGATGATTACGATAATCAATTAAATTACAATTAATGCAACTTTTGCAAATATCTTTTTTTTTTTTAAAACACAAAATTCATTTTACTAAATTTAGTATTAAATATTTTACTCCTAAATTACAAGGAAAGTTAATTAAAAAATTACAATTTTTACATAACATTAATTTAGAATAAATTATTTTTTTATATAAATAATTTAATCAAGGATACATTTTTATTTTCTTTTTAATCATAAAAACAATTTATTTTTAAATTCTAAAAACATTTTTTTTTTACACACATTAGCATTTAATTTAATAACATTTGTTGAATTACTAAAATATTTTTTATAAAAAAAAGCAATTCTATATCAAAAACTTATTCCTTGAGATTCAATAAAATCAAAATTTTTAAAATATAACAAACGTTTAATTGCTATTAATGGAGAAATATCTAAATAGAAAGTCAAACAAGGATATATTTTAATAAATATTTTATTTAATAATAAAATTATTTTTTTATTTATATTTCAACCACAACCTTGATAAGCTAAAGTACTAACATAAAATCTATCTGATATAACATAATATCCTTTATTAATAGCAGGTAAAATAGTTTTTTCAATTAATTGTACACGAGAAGCATATAACATTAATAATATAGATTTTTTAGATATCATAGAATAATTAATATTTTTAGAAAATATTAAATTACGTATCTCTTCAGAAAAATAATTACCTCCTGGATCTCTTACTAATAAAATTTTTTTAATACCTAAAGAATATAAAATTTTAATTAAAAAATTACATAAAGTAGTTTTACCAGAACCATCTATACCTTCTACAACAATAAATTTATCAATATACATAAAATTAATTCATTAATATTACCAATTTACATTAATAATGATATATTATACATTATAAATATTAATTTAAAATTAAAGGATTAATTTATGTTAGTAACTAAAATAGCACCAGATTTTGAAGCTGAATCAGTAAATAAAGAAAATAAAATTATAAAAATAAATTTTTGAGAAAAAATTAATAATAAAAATACAGTACTATTCTTTTGACCATTAGATTTTACATTTGTATGTCCATCTGAAATACTAGAATTTAATAATAGATATAAAGAATTTTCTAATAGAAAAGTAAAATTAATAGGAATATCTATAGATTCAGTATATACACATATAGCATGAAAAAATACTCCTATTGAGAAAGGTGGTATAGGAAAATTACATTTTAGTATAGTATCAGATATTAAAAGAAAAATACAAAAAATTTATAAAGTAGAACAAAAAAATACAGGTATATCTTTAAGAGCAACATTTATAATAGATAAAAATAAAATTATTAGACATCAATCTATAAATGATTTACCTTTAGGTAGAAATATAGATGAAATAATTAGATTAATAGACGCAATTAATTTTCACGAAACAAGTAAAAAAGTATGTCAAGCACAATGAAAACTAGGTGATCAAGGTATTAAACCTAATTATAAAGGTATATGTAAATTTTTAAAAAATAATTATAAAAAAAATAAATAATATGAATTGAAAAATTAATTTTTATTTAAATATAAGTATAATAATATTTTTTATACTAACATTTTATTTTACTGTTATGTATCCGTACAAAAAAAAACAAGAAAAAAAAAAAAATATTATAAATAATTTAAAAAAAAATGATGAAATTTTAACTAAAGGAGGTATTATAGGAAAAATAATAAAATTAAAAGACAAAAAATATGTTATTTTATTAATTAATAATGATAATAAAATATTGATAAATAAAAAATACATTATAAATATAATACATAAAAAAACATTTGAAAAATATAAAATATTACTATAAAATTTAAATTTTAGTTTCTTTATATAAAAAATGTTTTTTAAATATAGGATCGTATTTTTTAATAAAAATTTTATTTTTACAATTAAACTTATTTTTTGTAGAAGTATAAAAGTGTTTACTTCCAGAAGAAGAAACTAACTTAATTTTAATTCTCTTACTTTTTGCCATAAACAATACCTATATTTAATTACTTTTCTAAAAATTTTTCTATACCTAATTTATCAATAATTCTAAGAGCTTTAGAACTTAATTTAAATTTAATAAATTTTTTTTTACTTTTTACTCAAATACGATGATTATGCAAATTAGGTAAAAATTTTCTTCTATTAGCATTCATAGAAAAAGATCTTCTATTACCAAATAATGGTTTTTTTTTTGTAACAAAACAAATCCTAGACATTTAATTATTATCTCTTTTAATTAATTTTATTTTATTTACTAATAAAGAAACATTATATTTATTAGAACTAAATTTTAATAAACCCCAAACAACAATAACTTTATTAACTTCTAAGAAAGAAGAATATTTAATATATAAATTTTTTAATAAAATTAATTCTAAACTACCAGTATTATCATCAATATTTAATACACATATACGATTATTATTTTTAGTAAATAAAAATTTAACACTACTTATTAAACCAAAAACACATACATTTTTTATAACATTTAAAAAATACAATTTTTTTATATTTAAAACATATTTATATTTATTAACAATATTTAAAATATATTTATTAATAGGATGATCAGTAATATATAAACCTAATACTTCTTTTTCTTTACTTAACAAAAATTCTTTATTCCATATTGGAAATTTTTTTTTAATTTTTTTATATAAAATTAATTCATCAAAATTCTTATTTTTAAATCAAGTTAATTGTTTACAAGAAAATTCTTTATTTTTAAATTTAGATAATTTTAATATTTGTCTAATATATTTAATTAAAATAGAACGATCAATATTAAATAAATCAAAAGAACCAGAAAAAATTAATTTTTCTAATACTAACTTAGAAATTTTATTTGAAAAAGTTAAAATACAAAAACTAAAAAAATCTTTAAAAAAACCATATTTATTACGTAAATTTATAATTAAATCTATAGAACTTTTACCTACCCCTTTTATAGCACCTAAACCATAAATTATCTCATTATTTTTACTGATACTAAAATAATAAACACTAATATTTATATTAGGAGGAATAATTTTAATATTCATTTTTTTAGCTTCATTAATAATTAATGAAATCTTCTGAATATTATCAATATCAGCATTCATAAAAGAAGCCATATATTCAGAAGTAAAATGTGATTTTAATCATAAAGTTTGATATGCTAAAAATGCATAAGCTACAGAATGAGATTTATTAAAACCATAACTAGAAAAATTTTCCATTAAAGAAAATATTTTCATAGACAAATCTGTATTAATACCTAATGATAAAGACCCTTTTTTAAAAATTTTTCTATGTAACTTCATTTTATTATAATCTTTTTTACTCATTGACATTCTTAAAGAATCAGCTAATCCTAAACTATAATTAGCTAAAACTTGTGCTATTTTCATTACTTGTTCTTGATACAAAATTATCCCATATGTACAATTTAATATAGGTATTAATAATTTATGTTGCCATTTACTATCAGGATAGTATATTAATTCTTTACCATTTTTACGATTAATAAAATTATCAACCATACCAGACTGTAAAGGACCTGGTCTAAATAAAGCTAATAAATCAATTATATCATTAAAATTATTAGGTTTTAAACGTTTTATTAAATCTTTCATTCCTATAGATTCTAACTGAAAAACAGCAGTTGTTTTAGCATTTCTTAATAATTTAAAACTTAAATTATCGTTAAAAGATATATTATTAATATCGAAACTATATCCTAATTTATTAGAAATCATTTTTATAGAATTATGAACAACAGTTAAAGTTCTCAAACCTAAAAGATCAAATTTAATTAAACCTATATATTCAATATCATTTTTATCTAATTGAGTAACTAATTTTTTAGATTCTTTATCATAATAAGTAGGACAATAATTATGTACTTTAATAGGTGATATAACTATACCTCCAGCATGTTTTCCTATACCTTTAATAATTCCTTCTAAACGACAAGAAATATCTATTATTTTTTTAACTTCTGTATCAGTATTATACATATCTAAAAGTTTAGATTCCTGTAAAAGAGCTTTTTTTAAAGTAATATTAATATCAAAAGGTATTAATTTAGCTAAATAATCTATAAAACTATATGAATAACCTAAAACTCTACCTACATCTCTTAAAACAGACTTAGCTGTTAAAGTATTAAATGTAACTATTTGTGCTACACAATTATTTCCATAAATATTTTCTATATGAGATAAAACCTTATCTCTATTATTCATGCAAAAATCTATATCTAAATCAGGCATAGAAATTCTTTCTAAATTTAAAAACCTTTCAAAAATTAAATCAAATTTCAAAGGATCAATTTCTGTTATATTTAATAAATAAACTACTAAAGAACCTGCTCCTGAACCACGACCAGGGCCTACTCATACATTATTTAACTTAGACCATTTAACAAATTCCATAACTATTAAAAAATAATCTGAAATTTTTAATTTACTTATTATATTTAATTCTTCTTTAATACGAAATAAATATTTTTTTTCTAATTTTTTATTATTAAAACTTAATCTTTTATAAAAATTTTTATATACTATTTTTTTTAAAAAATTATTAGAATTTTCCTTACAAAAAGGATATTTAGGTAAAATAAATTTTTTTTTTTTAAAATACAAATTACATCTTTTAGCCACCTGAACAGTATTAAATAAAGCTTCTGGAATACATGAAAATAATTTACACATTTCCTGTTCACTTTTAAAATACTGTTGTTCAGTATAATTCAAAAATAAATGAACTTTATCTAAAGTACATCCATAATATATAGATGACCTAATTTTATGTATATAAAAATCATCTTTATCAAAAAAAATAACTTTATTAGTAGCCACTAAAGGTAATTCATTTGAAACAGATATTTCAATAATTATATCTAAATATTTATCTTCATTTAAAGAATTAATTTTAAATATTTGTATATATAATCTATCCTTAACAATTTTTTTTAAAATTAATATATATTGTTTTAAAATTAAAAAATTATAGTTAATAAAATTTCTATTATTAATAAAACCATAATTAATATAAAATAAAAATATTAAACCATCATGAAATTTTAATAATCAAGTATAATCTATATATAATTTATTATATTTATATTTATTTCTATATGATAAAGAAATTAATTTAGATAAATTTTTATAACCAATACTATTCATTATTAATAAAGTTATGTTATATATATAACCTTTATAAATAACACAAATATCAGAACCTACTATTGGTTTTATACCATATTTATATGATAAATTTATAAATTTAATAATAGCAGATAAACTGAAATAATCGGTTAAAGACACACAAGGCATATTTAATTCTACAGATTTTTCAATTATATTATCTATTTTACATAAACTATCTTTTATAGAATAATCACTATGAATATTTAAATGTATAAATTTAGGATCTAACATAATTATAAATTATTAATAATTAATTAATCTAATTTTTTAATAATAATATTTGTAATATCAAAAACATTTTTGTTATGATACAATAAAGAGTTATTATCAAAAATAATATCATACTTATGATCTTTTATAAGAGAATTAATAATTTTTTTAATTTTTAATATAAAAAAATTATGTATACTAAAATTTTTTTTATTTATATACTCTTCTAACTTATTAATTTTATTAAATATATTTATTTCTTTATTTCTAAAATAAAATTTAATTTTATTAATTTTATTTTTATTAATAGAATATTTACTTTTTTCTTTAATTAATTTATTAATTTCATTATTTAAAAATAAATATTTTTTATAAACATCATAATTTATTGAATAAATAATTTTTTGATATTGTACGGAATCTTTAAAAACTCTATCAAAATCTAAAACAGCCAATTTATAATTAGCAAATACTAAAGAACTTAAAAAAAAATACACAGAAAATAATCAAACAAATTTTTTTTTCATATTATCACCAAAAAAAATTAAAGAATATTACCAATACTAAATTGAAAATTATTAATTTTATCACTGTTATTATATAATAATGGTATACCATAAGATATATTTATAGAACCTATAGATGTAATAAATTTTAATGAAATACCCGTAGATACCTTTAATATATTTTTAATATTATTTTTTATTTTAATAATATTAAATTTATTTAAATTATTTGTATTCATTATAAAACCACTATCTAAAAATAAAGAAGTTCTAAAATATTTAGAATAATAATTATTAAAAAATAATTTATTAGGTAAAATTAATTCATTAGTAAAAGAAAAAGCTAAATTACCACCAAAATTACAATTAGAATATACATTATTTTTACATTTTTTATATTTATTAGTATTTAAAAAAAAATTATTAAATTTAATATTTTTATCAAAAACACGTAAATAATTATTTTCTAAAGAATAAAAATTTTCGTAAAAAGGTAATTTTTTATTTCCAAAACCATTTCCATAACCAATATAATTGTGTATAAAAAATATTCAATCACTATTTTTAGTTATAGGTAAATATTTAAACCAAGAAATATTTGTTTTATAAAAATTATTATCTGAATTTAAAAATGTAAATTTATTATTATAATTTATATAATAACCATATTTAGGTAAAATATTATTATCTAATTTATTAATAATAAAATTATTTGTAACTAAAAAATCATTAATTAAAAAATACTTTTCATTTAAAAATATATCTTTCTTTATAGATCTTAAATAATCTAATAAAATTTTATTATATTTTATAAAATTTAAATTATTATATATATAATTAATACCAAATTTATATTTACAAAAATTATTTATTTTTCACAAAATATTACTTTTATAACCATAAATAAAATTTATATAATTATAATTATCATAAATATGATCATAAAATAATTTTTGTTTTATATAAAAATTATTAAAATAATTAATAGGATTTATAAAAAAAAATTCATTATAATTACTAAATTCATTTTTTATACTTTTAAATAATAAATCATTTCCTAAATACAAAAAATTTTTCTTAAATATACTAAATTTATAATTTAAATTATTAAATTTATCATAATTAATTCCAAAATCTAATTTATTATCATAATTTTTTTTAAAAGTATAAATAACATCTAATTTATTTATTTTATTAAAATTTAATTTATTAAATTTTAAAAAAATAGAAGTAAAAATATTAGTTTTTTTTAAATTTTTTTTACCTAAATTAATTAAATATTTATTATATAAATTATTTTTTATAAAAGGTATATTATTTTTAAATAATAATTTTTTTTCATATATATCTATATCTTTTAAAAAAATTTTATTTATATAAAATTTTTCACCAGAATTTATATAAAAAAAAATAATAATTTTATTATTACTTATTCTTTGATAATCTAAATCAATATCAATATTTAAAAAACCTCTTTCTTTATAAATATTTTTTATATTTAAAGATATATTTCTTAATATATTATATTTATAATACATATTTTTACTATAAAAATTATTCTTAATTTTATCTAAAAAATTAAATAATTCAATATTTTTTCTATCATATATTAATATATCAAATATCTTATATCTATCACCTTCATTAAAATAAATTTCAATATCTATTGTATTATTATTTAAAAAAACAAATTTTATTTTATCAAAATTAAAATCTAAATAACCATAATAAAAATAAAAATTTTTAATAAAATTAAAATCTAAAATAAAATTATTAAAATTAAAATATGAAAAAAAATTTAAAATATTTTTATAATAATAATTTTTATTAATCAAAGATAAATTCATATTCTTAATAAAAAAATTATTGTTTTTAAAAAATATTTTTCTAACTTTTAAATATTTCCCTTCATTAAAATTAATTTTTAATAAACACAAATTTTTTTTTAAAAAAAAAACTAAAAAATTTATTTTTACATTATATTTACCTAATAATTTATACTTTTTTATAAAAAAATTTTTAGCTTTTTTAATTAAACTATTATTTAAAAAATTTTTTTTCCTAATATTAAATATATTTAAAATATCCAATATTTCTTTATTTTTTAATATACTATTCCCTTGAAACAAAATTCTATTTATTTTATATTTATAATATAAATTGATAAATACTTTATTATTTACCCTATAAATTTTAATATTTTTAAAATATCCAACTTTATACAAAATATTTGTAATATTATTAATATCTTTTTCTAATATTCAATTTCCATACTTTTTAAATAAAATTTTTTTACATAAAAAAACAGTAGATTTATCTTTAATATTTCAAAAAAAATCTTTTAAAAAAAATTTCTGAAAACCAAAAGATTTAACCCAAAAAAAACAAAAAAAAAACAATAAAATTAAATTTTTCATTTTTTACCAACTTAAATATATATAAACAAAATCATAGAAAAAAATTAAACTAAAAAACGATAAAACATAATTTAAAATATGTAAGAAAAACAAAAAATGTATTATATTAATAATATAATTAATAAACTTTAAATAATCAATGTTTTTTAAAAAAATAATTTTTTTTTAAAATAATTTTTAAAAATATTAAATATTTGAAAAAAAAATATTTAAAATAAATATTTTTAAAAAAAATCTAAATATTAAAAATAATTTTATAAAGAAATTAATCCACCAAATCTACGTTTACGTTTTACAAAATCATTTAAAATTTTCAAAAAATCATCACAACTAAAATCAGGTCATAAAATATTTGTAAAAAATAACTCTGAATAAGCAATTTTTCATAAAAAAAAATTACTTATTCTTTTCTCTCCACCAGTTCTAATTAATAAATCTATATCAGGTAGATTACTTAAACATAAATTTTTATTAATAACATCTTCATTAATACTATCAATATTAATTATTTTCTTTTTAACCTGATAAGATATTTTTTTTATACAACATAATATATCTCATTTACCACTATAATTTATAGCAATATTTAATTTTAATCCTTTATTATAAGTAGTTAAACACTCTAACTTTTTAATATAAAAAACTAATTCTTTAGGTAATTTATTTCTATCACCGACAATTTTTACACAAACATTCTTTTCATGTAATTCATACATAATATTCTTAATAGAAAAAGTAAATAATTTCATTAAACCAGTAACTTCCGAATAAGGTCTAGATCAATTTTCAGTACTAAAAGCATACAAAGTTAAAATACCTAACTTATTATTAATTGAAAAATCAATAATTTTCTTTAAAGATAAAACTCCATATTTATGACCTACAATTCTAGTTTTACCTCTCTTTTTAGCTCATCTACCATTACCATCCATTATAATTGCAATATGACATAGTTTACTTTTCATAAATACATAAAAAATCAATTAAAAAAATATTTTTTTTTTTTGTTTTAAAAAAATATCTTTTATTTCTTTTATATAAAAATTAGTATTTTTTTGTAACTTAATATTTATATTATTTTCTTCATCTTTACTAAAATAATTATTTTTTATAAATATTTTTAATTTATTTTTAAATTTTCTTCTTATATTTCTAATTAATATTTTAGCCAATTCCATTTCATTTTTTAATAATTTTAAAATTTTTTTTTTTCTTTCTTCAGTTAATAATGGTAATGATAAAACTATATCTTTTCCACTATCTGTAATATTTAAATCTAATTTAGATAAATAAATACTTTTTTTAACACTATCTTTTATTTTATAATCAAATAATGATATTCTTACAGAATTAAAATTTTCCATAACTATTCTTGATAATTTACACAAAAAAAATTTACTACCATAATAATCTACTAATAAACGAGAAATTACTTTAATATTAATATTACCACTATATTTAGTAATATTTTTTTTAAAAGAATTAACACATTTACACATTTCTTTTTTTATATCTAACTCATTAAATTTTTCCATAAAAAATACTATAAATTAAAACAATATTAAAATAAATAAAAATATATATTAATCATCTAAAAAACTACGTAAAATATCTGATCTACTAGGATGACGTAACTTACGTAAAGCTTTAGCTTCAATTTGTCTAATACGTTCTCTAGTAACATCAAACTGTTTACCAACTTCTTCTAAAGTATGATCACTATTCATATCTATACCAAAACGCATTCTTAAAACTTTTGCTTCACGAGGTGTTAAACTTGATAAAATATCATTAGTTACAGATTTTAAACTTTCAGAAGTAGCAGATTCTAAAGGTAATTCTAAAGAAGAATCTTCAATAAAATCTCCTAAATGTAAATCTTCATCTTCACCTATAGGTGTTTCCATTGAAATAGGTTCTTTAGCAATTTTTAAAACTTTCCTAATTTTATCTTCAGGAATTAACATTCTAACAGATAATTCTTCTGGTGTAGGTTCTCTACCAATTTCTTGTAATATTTGTCTAGATACTCTATTTAATTTATTTATAGTTTCTATCATATGTACAGGAATTCTAATAGTACGAGCTTGATCAGCTATAGATCTAGTAATAGCTTGTCTTATTCACCATGTCGCATAAGTAGAAAATTTATAACCTCTTTTATATTCAAATTTATCTACAGCTTTCATTAAACCTATATTACCTTCTTGAATCAAATCTAAAAATTGTAAACCTCTATTAGTATATTTTTTAGCTATAGAAATAACTAACCTTAAATTTGCTTCCACCATTTCTTTTTTAGCTTGTTTAGCTCTAAACTCATTTTTTAATAAAAATTTATTAATTTTTTTAATTTGGAAAATATTTAAACAAACTTTCTTTTCTATTAAATATAAATTATTTAATTTATTTTTTAATTTACAAAAATATTTTCTAAATTTTAAAAAATTAAAATTTTCTAAACTAATAATTTTAGACAAAAATTTTTTATTTGTTCCATATTTTAAAAAAAAAACATTAAAAATATTTTTAGGTATAAAACATTTTTTTACACATAAATTTAAAATATCTTTTTCAATTAAAATAACACTATTAACTATATACTTATATTTTAAAACTAAATAATTAAATTGTTTCGGAGATAATTTAAAATTCATAAAAATATTAATTAATTTATTTAATTCATATTTAGTATAAGGATGTTTAATAGTATATTTTTTAATAAATTTTCTTAATAAATTATATTGAAAACTCAAAAAATCAAATTTATTCTTTATAAAATTTAAATAAAAAAAACATAAATTATTACATTTCTTTTGTATATCAGATATTCATAAATAAATATCATTTAATAAAGAAAAATCAATATTATAACCTACAAAACCTACAATTAAATCACTTAAACGCAATTTACCTAATTTAACAAGTAAATATTGATTTAAAAAATAATCTATAGATTTAAGAAATTTACCTAAATAAAATTGTATTTTATTTATACTTTTCTCAATACGTTTAGCAATTTTTATTTCACCTTCTCTAGTAAGTAATTCTACGGTACCCATTTCCCTCATATACATTCTAACTGGATCATTGGTTTTTCCAATATCATTATCTACTTTTGATGAAATAATATCAGAATTTTCATTTAATGAAGAATTTTCTAAATTATTACTACTATTAAATATAAGTTCATTTACTTCTGAAATATTTTCTACTACAGAAATACCTAAATTATTTAAAATATTTACTATTTCCCCTATTTGTAACGATTGTAAATTTTTATCATTAAATATACTTTTACGTATTTGTGAAAAAGTAATATAACCTTTTTCTTTTCCTTTATTAATTAAAAATTTTAAATAAAGTTTTTTTTTTTTATTCATAAAATATATCCAAAAATAAATAAATTAATTTTTTAAAATATGTTTCTTAAAATTTTTTAGTTTAATTAAATATCATACTTTTTTTTTTTCTTCTAAATTTAAATCAAAAAATATTTTTTTACTTAGAATATTATTTAATTTAAAATCTATTAAAAAAATTTTTAATTTTTCTAAAAAATTTAAAAAATATAATTTATAATCAATATTAATAGAAAAATAATTTTTTAAAAATAAATATTCTAAATAAAAACGTATAAAATTCTTAGAAAATTTTTTTAAAATTTCATTAAAAACAAAAATTTTATTTAAAACACATAAATTAACAATATTTAAAAATAATTTTAAAACTGGAATTTTATTAAAATTTAATATATAATCATATATATTCACTAATTTAGATAAAAAAAGATTTTTTAATAGTAAACTTATCAAATAACGAATAATCAAAATAAATTTATTATTTTTAAATTTTATTTTTTTATATTTAAAATAATTTAAATTTACATTTTCTATTCCAGTTTTTAACTGTAATTCTCTATTTAAAAAAAATTTTATTACAGGAGATTTTATTCTATTTATCAAAGATAAAATTTTTTTAAAAGTATAAATTTTCCTTTCATAAAAAAAAATATCTCCTTTAAGTAAATAAATTTTAAATAAAACATAAAATATAGATTTAGCTTTTTTAATATATTTACTAAATATTTTTTTCCCTTTATTTTTAATTAATAAATCAGGATCATAACCTTTAGGTAAAAAAATAAAATAAGATTTTTTAATTTCATTAACAAAAAATAATAATAATTTTAAAGTTTTTTTAATTGATTTCATACCTACTTCATCACCATCAAAACAAAAAATTAAAATATTTGTATAAAAATATAAAATTTTAATTTGCTTTGAATTTACACAACTACCTAACAAACCTACAGTATTTGAAAAATTATACTGGTGTAAAGTTATAACATCTATATATCCTTCCACTATTAAAATACTATTAATTTTAGTTTTCATATTTCTAATATAATTTAATCCATATAAACATCTTTTTTTAGAAAAAAAAATATTTTTAGAAGTATTAATATATTTTAAAATATTTTTATCATTTATTGACCTACCACCAAAAGCAATTACTCTATCATAGATATCGAAAATAGGAAAAATAATTCTATTATTTAATCTATCATAAATATGATTATTTTTATCTTTAACTAATATACCAAATTTAATTAAAAAATTTAAATCCTTTTTACTTAAATACTTTAATAAATATTTAATTAAATTTAATGAAGAATAACCAATGAAAAATTTTTTAATTATTTTAAAATTTAAATTTCTCTTTATAAAAAAATTTTTAATATTATATAATTTTTTATTTTTAATTAAAGAATTATGATATAACTTAGATAAAAAACTCATTAATTTAAAATAAATAATTTTATTATTAGAAAATTTATTTTCATTAAAATTTATATTTTTATCAAAAATTAATTTTACACCATTAAAATCTGCTAAATATTTAACACTATCTAAAAAACTAATATTATTAAATTTCATTAAAAAATCTATAGCATTACCATAAATTTTACAACCAAAACAATAAAAAAAATTTTTATTTACTATAAATGAAGGATTTTTTTCTTTATGAAAAGGACAACAACATTTATATCTTAAACCAATTTTTTGAAGACTAATTTTAGAAGATATTAATTTAACAATATCAGTTAATAATAATAATTCATTAATAAAAACACGAGAAATATACTTCATAAATATTTTTAAAATATTTAATTATTTAAATTTATAATTTAATTTAGTATTTTTTTCTCTATAAACTTTTTTCATATATCTTTTAATAGCTGAAGCTTTTGCTCTTTTTTTTTTAGTAGAAGGCTTTTCATAAAATTCTCTTTTACGAATTTCAGTTAAAATACCAGATTTTTCGCAAGATCTTTTAAATCTACGTAATGCAACATCAAAAGGTTCATTATCTCTAATTTTAATTAACGGCATATTATTTCACCAATAAAAAATATTTTATTTTAAAATTTTAAATATATAATTTATAATATTAACATATTAATAAAAATAACAAAATATATGATAATTTTAGGTATAGAAACTTCTTGTGATGAAACTAGTATAAGTATATATAAAAATAAAAAAGGTATTATTATTAATAATACATATAGTCAATCTAAAATACATTCTATATATGGAGGTATAGTACCTCCTATAGCATCTAGATATCATTCAAAAAAAATAATATATTTAATTCAAGATACAATAAAAAAAACAAAAATAAAACTTAAAGAAATAAATGCAATAGCATTTACAGCTGGCCCAGGATTATCTTCTTCTTTAATAATAGGTGCTACAGTAGCTAAAACATTAGCATTTATATATAACATACCAGCTATACCTATTAATCATATTGAAGGACATATTATGTCTATAATGTTAGTAAAAAATAAACCAAAATTTCCATTTATATCATTAATTACATCAGGAGCACATACTATTTTAGTAATAGTAAAAAAAAATGAAAAATATAAAATTATAGGACATTCTTTAGATGATTCAGCTGGTGAAACATTCGATAAAATAGGAAATCTAATAGGAATAAAATATCCTGGAGGTTATAAAATATCTAAGTTAGCACAATATGGTAAAAAAAAAATATTATTCCCTAAACCAATAATGTACGAAAATAATTTTAATTTTAGTTTTTCTGGTTTAAAAACACATATCTATTATTTTATAAAAAAAAATATTAAAAAAATAAACAAATATCAATTTAAATGTAATATATGTTATTCATTAGAAAAATCAATTACAGATATTTTAGTATATAAATGTAAAAAAGCTTTAAAAAAATTTAAAATAAGACATATTTCAGTAGTTGGTGGAGTAAGTGCAAATAATAAGTTAAGAAAAAAAATGAAAAAAATGACTAAAAAAATAAATAGAAAAGTTTTTTTTACTAAAAAAGAATTTTGTACAGATAATGCAGCTATGATAGCATATACAGGATTTTTAAAATTTAAAAAAAAAAAATATTTAAATAAAAAAAATCTTCAAATAAATATAAAACCAAAATGAAATATCGGAGAAAAATTCTAATATATTACTTTTTTAAAAAAAAATATATTTTTTTAAAACGTAATTCATATAATTTTTTACTTATTTTAATTCCTCTTAAACCAAAAATATTAATATACTTATTTTTTATAGAATTAGTAATATAAAAAATATCTGACAAATAATTATTAAAAAATAAAAATAAATTTTTATTTTTAAAAGGAAATAATTGTAAAATTTTAATTAATTTTAAAATATAATTAAAAATATTAGGTCTACGTCATATATCTATTTTATAAAACAGATCTATTATTAATTTTACAAAATTATTTTTATTGAAAAAAAAAATTTTAAATAAAAATATATACAAAAATTTAAATAAAATAAAAAAATTTTTAGAAATATATAATCTTTTACAAAATTTTTTTACCATGCAAAAAATCATATTTTTATTTAAAAAATAATCTTTAGAAAAAATAGTCTTATCAAAAAAAAAACATAAAAAAACAAAATTTATTTTTATATCATATTTTAAATAAAATAATCTTTTAGATATTAAAAAAAAATAATTAAACAACCTTTTTTTTTTAAATAAAAAAGTAAGTTCAGGAAAAATTAATTTTAGAGCATAACATTTATTTAAAATATAAAAATATCAAAATATATTAAAATTTTTCAAAACTTTTTTAGTTTCCATTCAAATTCTTTCTGGACTTAAAAATAATAATTCTCCAGATAAAGATATTTTTTTCATTAAAAACAAAGTTTTAGATTCAATAATAAAATTAAATTTTAAAAAACGAGAATATAATTGTGCAACTCTAAAAACTCTTAATGGATCATCAGAAAAAAAAATAGAAATATGTCTTATAATTCTATTTTTAATATCATTAATACCATTAAAAGGATCATAATAATTACCTTTACTATCCATAGCAATAGCATTAATAGTTAAATCTCTACGAAATAAATCTTGTTTTAAAGTAATATTTTTAGAAATACTACAAATAAAACCATTATAACCAAAACCACTTTTTTTTTCTGTACGTGCTAAAGCATATTCTTCTTTTGTAATAGGATGTAAAAAAACTGGAAAATAATTACCTACAGGTTTAAAACCTAATTGTATCATTTTTTCATATGTAGAACCTACTACTACTCAATCTTTATCTCTAATATTTAAACCTAATAATTTGTCTCTTACAGCACCACCAACAAGATAAAATTTCATTCAAAAAAAAAAAAAAAAAAAAAAATTAAAATACAGATTTTTTATTAAATATAATTTCTAAAATACTTTTATCAATTAAACCATTTTCTATTTCTTTCAAAGATAAAATAGTAGATTTATCATTTTTAGAATTATTTAAAAAAGTATTTTTAGAAAAATACTGTATTTGTCTAGCTCTATAAGAAGCTATCAAAACTAAATCAAATCTGTTACCTATTTTTTCTATAGATTTTTGAATAGTTAAATAAATCATAATTTAACACCAAAATAATAAAAATTTAAATTTATAATAACATATTTAAAATAAATTATCTATAATAGATTCATCTACACGAAAAAATATTTTTTTATATTTCGAAATTTTATGATTTAATATAGGAATATTAAAATTCTTAATATTTAATTTAATTCTTAAAAATTTTTCAATTTTACTAAATAATTTTGGTATTATAGGAAATAAATAAATAGAAATAACTCTAAAAATATTCAATATAGTAGTACAAATTTTATGAAGTTTTATTAAATTTTTGTCTGTATTAACTAATAATCAAGGTTTTATATCATTAATAAATTTATTTAATATATCAACCATACAATTAACTTCATATAATACTTTTTTATAATTAAAATTTAAAAAAAAATCATTTATTAAATCAAATTTATTAACAAAATAATAATAAAAATTTATATTATACATTTCTTTAGATAAAACATTATTAAAATAACGTTCAATAAAAGTACATATTCTAGAAGGAATATTTATAAATTTATTAACAATATCAGTATTAATAGTTTTAATAAAATCTCTTAAAGATAAATTAATATCATCACTTTTTAAAGATAATTTAGTAGAAAAATAATAACGTAAACTATCAGAATCTAAAATATTTAACCATTTTTTAGCACTTATAAAATTATTTAATGATTTAGACATTTTTTTTCCGTTAATCAAAACATGTCCATGAACAATCAATCCAGTAGGTTTTTTATAATCTAAAATATCTAACATTACTGGCCATAATATACCATGAAAATATAATACATCTTTACCAACAAAATGATATAGATCATAATTATTATCAATGTTTAAAAAATTATTAAAACAAGATAAATTATTCTTATCACAAAAATATTTAAAACTACTTATATAACCTAAAAGAGCATCAAATCAAACATAAAAATATTTACCTTTAATATATTTACTCGGAATTTTAAAACCAAAATAAGGTTTATCTCGTGAAATATTTCAATTTATTAATTTATTTTCCAAAAAACATAATAATTGTTTTTTAATCTCATCATTTAAATAACAAATAGAAATTCATTTCCTTAAAATATTTTTAAATAAACTAGTTTTTAAAAATAAATGTTGTGATTTCTTTAATATAGGTGATTTATTAGATAATAAAGAAATAGGATTAATTAAATTATAAGAATAATAAATATTATTACATACTTCACAATGATCACCATATTGGTTTTTAGATTTACATATAGGACATATACCTTTTATATATCTATCGGGTAAAAAAATATTTTTATATACATCATAAAATTGTTTAATTTCTTTTTTTATTAACAATTTTTTAGAATTTATTTTATTTAACATTAGTAAAGTAAAATAATAATTTTCTTTACTATGAGTAGTAAAATAAATATCATGTAATATATCAAATTTTTTAAAAATTTCTTTATGTTCTAAAAAATTTTTTTTAACCATTAATAATGGATCTATTTTAAGTTCATTAGCTTTTAATAATATTGCCGTACCATGTGAATCATCAGCACATAAAAAATATACATTATTACCTAAAAATCTATTATATCTAACTCATATATCTGCCTGAACATGTTCTAAAATATGTCCTAGATGTATAGAACCATTAGAATAAGGTAAAGCACAAGTAACTAATATATTTCTCATAATAAAACCAAAACATTATAAATCGGCGAGAGAGGATTTGAACCTCCGACCCACTAGTCCCAAACCAGTTGCGCTACCAAGCTGCGCCACTCACCGCTAAAGGTGGTTAATGGGACTTGAACCCATGACTCCCGGAACCACAATCCAGAGCTCTACCAACTGAGCTATAACCACCAATAATATTATTGTATAACAATATTTAAAGTAAAAAAAATATTTTTTTAAAATAATAATAAAATTAATTACTATTTTTCATCATTTTAAAAAAATCACTATTTGTTTTAGTCATAGATAACTTTTTAATTAAAAACTCCATAGCATCTATTTCACTCATAGGTTGAATAATTCTTCTTAATATTCAAATTTTTTGTAATTCTTCTAACGAAGTTAATAACTCTTCTTTTCTAGTACCAGATCTATTATAATCAATTGCAGGAAAAATTCTTTTTTCAGCTATTTTACGAGATAAATGTAATTCCATATTACCAGTTCCTTTAAATTCTTCATATATTACTTCATCCATTTTAGAACCAGTATCTATTAAAGCAGTAGCTATTATTGTTAAACTACCACCCTCTTCAACATTTCTAGCAGCACCAAAAAATCTTTTAGGACGATGTAAAGCATTAGAATCTATACCACCAGTTAAAACTTTACCAGAAGATGGTACAACAGTATTATATGCTCTAGCTAATCTAGTAATAGAATCTAATAAAATAATAACATCTTTTCTATGTTCTACTAACCTTTTAGCTTTTTCAATAACCATTTCCGAAACTTGAATATGTCTTGAAGCTGGTTCATCAAAAGTAGATGCTATTACTTCACCTTTAACTAAACGATACATTTCAGTTACTTCTTCGGGTCTTTCATCAATAAGTAACACTATTAAAACACATTTAGGATAATTATAACTAACACTTTGTGCTATATTTTGTAATAAAATAGTTTTACCAGCTTTAGGAGGAGCTACTATTAAACCTCTTTGTCCTCTACCAATAGGAGAAGCTAAATCTAATACACGTGAAGTTATGTCATTAGCAGAACCATTTCCTATTTCCATATACAAACGACAATTAGTATGTAATGGAGTTAAGTTTTCAAATAATATTTTATTTCTTGAATTTTCTGGTTTATCATAATTAACTTTATTAATTTTTAATAAAGCAAAATAACGTTCTGTTTCTTTAGGAGGACGTATCTTACCAGAAATAGTATCACCAGTTCTTAAATTAAATCTACGTATTTGACTAGGTGAAACATAAATATCATCAGGACCTGCTAAATATGAACTATCTGAAGATCTTAAAAAACCAAAACCATCTTGTAAAATTTCTAAAACACCTTGACCAAAAATATCTTCACCACTTTTAGAATGTTGTTTTAAAATAGAAAATATTATATCTTGTTTACGCATTCTAGCTAAATTTTCTAACCCTATTTTTTCTCCAAGAATAACTAATTTAGAAACTGATATATTTTTTAGTTGCGTAAGATTCATAATAAATATTAAATTATAAAATATTTAACTGAGGAAAATAATAAATAAATTAATCCAATTTATAAGATTTTAAAAAATTAATTAAATCAGATTCTTGTAATAAACCTATTTTACTAGATAAAACAACACCTTTACAAAACAATATTATAGTTGGAATACTTTTAACATTATATTTATTTTGAATATAATTACAACTTTCTATATTTATTTTTACAAATTTTATCTTAGTATAAAAATTTTTATAAACATTATTTAATACTTCACTAAATATTTTACAAGGATTACACCAATTAGCTCAAAAATCAACTAATACATATCCTTTATAATTTAATACTTCATTTTTAAAAGAATTATCATCTATATCTATAATATTCTTATTCATATAAACTCCTAAACTACTAATAATATTATTATATTACTACATTTTTTTTAAAACTTAAACATATTAAATAAATTATTAAAGAATTAAATTAATATAAATATATGTATAAATTTAATAAATCTAATAATATAATTAATATTAACTTTAGCTGCATTATTAAAATATTTAATTTATGTTAAATGTATTTAAATTAAAAAAGAAAGGTTTAAAAAAATTAAAAACATATAAAAAAAAAAAACCAATAAAAATAACTAATTATATTTGAGCAGATTTAATTGATCCTACATTAGAAGAAAGAAAATACGTTCTTAATATATTAGGTCAAAGAATAATACAAAGACCTAAATTATTTAATATAGAATCATCAGCTAGATTCTTTACAGATAAAGATGGATTGCATGTACATTCATTTTTTTTTTACAAAGATTCTAACAGTAGAATAAGTAATTCAGCAGTAGCATTCACGATTAAAAATAATAAACTTTATTCTCTAAGAGAAAAAGAATTACCAGCATTTCGTTTTTATAGAATAAAAACAAAAAATCAAGTTTTAATACATTGTAACCCATATGAATTATTATTAAATTTATTTGAAATTAAAATAGAACAATTAGCTAATGAAATAGAAAATATATATAAAGATTTAGAGAATTTAACACAAGTTATACTAAGAGATCAAAATAATCAACAATTTAATCGTTCAATATCTGAATTATCTATAAAAGAAGATACAACATGTAAAATAAGAATATGTTTAACTGATACTAAAAGAGCATTAAATTTTTTAATGAGAAAAGAAGTATTAAAATATTTACAAAAAGAACAATCTAAAGAAATTATTAGAGATATAGAGTCTTTATTACCTCATAATGAATCAATATTTCAAAAAATAAATTTTTTAATACAATCATCAATAGAATTTTTAAATATAGAACAAAATAGAATAATAAAAATTTTTTCATTAATATCAGTTATATTTTTACCACCAACATTACTATCATCAACATATGGTATGAACTTTAAATATATGCCAGAATTACATTGAAAATATGGTTATCCTATTACTATAATAGGAATGTTTACACTAAGCTTAATTTCATATTTTTATTTTAAAATTAAAAAATGATTATAAAATAATTATAAATAATATAAATAAAATTTTTTTAAAAAAATGATTATATTTAGTAAATTTAATATTGGACAAAAAGTAAGACATAAATTATTTGGTTTTTTAGGTGTTATTATAGATATAGATTATAAATATTCACTAATAGAATCTAATACAGAAAAACCGTTAATAAATAATACTTTTAAAAAATCTCCATGATATCATGTAATTATGGAAGACGATAATGGTTATCCTATACATATTTATTTAGCTGAAGATCAATTATCATGAGAAAATAATATAAAAAATATAGAAGAAACATCATTAAATAAATTATCAAAATCTATAAAAAAACAATTTAAAAAACCAAAATTAAGAAATTAATATGAACATACTAGGATTAGGTATAGATATAACAAACATTAAAAGATTTAAAAAAATGTCACCTTTATTAATAAAAAAATTATCACAAAAAATTCTTACTAAATTAGAATTTAAAAAATATAAAAAAGAAAAAAATAAAATTTTATTTTTAGCTAGAAGTTTTGCTTCTAAAGAAGCAGCAGCTAAAGCTATAGGTACAGGAATACAAAAAAAAATATATTTTAATAATTTTGAAATTTTACATAATAAATATGGTAAACCTAAAATACATTTTTTAAAAAATGCTGCAAAAATTTTTAAAAAAAAAGGAGCCAAAAAAATTCATATAAGTATAACAGATGAGAAAAAATATATTATATCTATAGTAATTATAGAATAATTATAATGAATATAATCATTTTATTTCTTCTATTCATAAAGAACTATTTTGAGATTCTAAAATTAAAGGAATAGAATTAAACAAATTATTTCTCATAATTCAGTAAAAGATATTTTTTCCTATATAACTATTTTTTATAGGAGCATGTCTATCTTTTTTACTAAAAAAATTATATTTACTCCCATTTAAATGAATAACTTTCAAATAATTTAAACCTATAACTTTATGAAAATATATAAAAAAAAAATTACATAAATAAAAATTTCTTAAATCATAACCAGAAGAAAAAGCATGACATAAATCTAAACATACTCCAATACGAGATTTATCATTAATATTAGATATAATATATCTGATTTGTTTTAAAGAATATCCTAAAGAAGTTCCTTGACCTGCTGTATTTTCTATTAACAAAATAATTTTTTTAGTTCTACTAATTATATAATTTATAGATTTTATAATTATTCCAATACATTTAAATTCTGTAATCATATTTAAATGATAACCAGGATGAAATACAATATATTTTATATTAAAAAAATTACAATAATTAATTTCTTTTATAAATAAATTTCTATATATATATAATTTATTTTTAGTATAATGACCCAAATTAATTAAAAAACTACTATGTGCTAAAAAAATACTATTAAAAATATACTTTTTTTTTAAAAAAAATAAAATATTTATAATTTTTTTTTTTAAAATAATATTTTTTTCATACAATCATGGAGGATAAATAAAAAATGAAAAAACTTTTATACCTAAAAATTCAATCATAAAAAAAATTTTTTTTAATTTAAATTTATTGATATAAATTCCAATTTTTTTTTCTCTAATTTTTAAACTAGTATTCATATATATATTATATATTAGTATAATAAATATAAAATTAATTTAAAATATTTAAATATGAAAAAAATATTAATTAAAGTGAAATATAAAAAAAAATGTGGTTCTAATCATAACAGAAAAATTAGAAAAAAAAAAATAATACCATCAATAATATATGGTAGAAAAAAAAAAAACATAATGTTTTATATAAAACATGATTATATTTACAATATAATAAAAAAAAATCAAATTAAATATAATATTAAAAATATTAATTTTAAAATTAAAATTAAAAAAAAAATTATAAATTCTAAAATTAAAGAAATACAAAAACATCCATTTAAAAATAAAATATTACATATTGATTTTTTATATATATAAATTTAAATTTTGGGTCGTACAGGAGTCGAACCTGTGACCAATTGATTAAAAGTCAACTGCTCTACCTCTGAGCTAACGACCCCCTTTAAAAATATTAAAAAATAAAAATTTTTTAATATATATTATATTAATATAATTTAATACTAAAAACAATGAAAAAAATTAAAATATTAAAAATATATAAAGATGTTATAATACCTGAATATATGACACAAGGTTCATGCGGTTTAGATATAAGAGCATATTTAAAGAAAGATATAATACTAAATCCATTAAAAACAAAATTAATTACTACAGGAATAAAAATATATATAGAAAATAATAATATTGTAGGTATTATAACTCCTAGATCAGGATTAAGTCATAAAAAAGGTATTATATTAGGAAATACAATTGGAATAATAGATTCTGACTATCAAGGAGAAATAATTATTTCATTATTCAATAGAAGTAAAAAACCTTTTAAAATTAAAAATCAAGATAGAATAGCACAAATAATATTTACAAAAATATTAAAAATTAATTTTTCTATAGTAAAAAAAATTTCTCATAAAACTAAAAGAAATAAATTTGGTTTTGGTCATACAGGTATAAAATAAAATATAATATTAAAATTTTTATGTCTATAAAGAAAGAAATAAATATTCTAATTAAAAAATATAAATATTTTTTAGTAGGTTACAGTGGTGGTATAGACTCAACAGTATTATTATATGAATTATATAAACAGTCTCTTAAAAATAAAATTTATATACGTGCAATTCATATCAATCATAATATGAATATATATTCAAAAAAATGATCTAAACATTGTAAAAAAATATGTAAAAAATTAAATATAACACTAATAATAGAAAAAATTAATTCTTTACCTAAAAAAAACATAGAATGTTCACTAAGAAATAAAAGATACTTAATTTATAAAAAAAACTTATTAAATAAAGAAATTATATTAACTGCACATAATAAAAATGATCAATGCGAAAGTTTCTTTTTAGCTTTAAAAAGAGGTAGTGGTCCTAAAGGTTTATCTGGTATTAAAAAAAAAATAAAAAAAAAAAATATTATTTATAGACCTTTATTAAAAATTAGTAGACAAGAAATTAAATATTATGCTTTAAAAAAAAAATTAATATGAATTAAAGATAATAGCAATTTAAATATTAATTTAGATAGAAATTTTTTAAGATTATTAATTATTAAAAAATTAGTAAAAAAATGACCTTATTTTATATCTTCAGTATATAGAAGTGCTAAAATATGTTTAAAACAAGAAAAATTAATAAATGATATACTTAAAAATAAAGAAAAAAAAATAATATATAAAAATACTATAAAATTAAAATATTTATTAAAATTAAAAAAAAATATAGCATTTTGAATTATTAGAAAATGACTTGATTTAAATAATCAACTAATGATTTCATATAAATTAATGAACTATATATGAGAAAAAGTTAATAAATTAAAAAATAAAATTTATTTTCAGATTATTTTTAAAAAATTTTTAATAAATAAATATAAAAATACTTTACATTTAAATAAAAAAAATAAAAATATAATTAAAAAAAAATCTTTTTTATGGAATGATATAAATAAAAAATTTTATTTACCTTATGAAAATAGTGGATATCTTAAAATAGAAATAAATAAAAAAAATAAAAAAAATTTGATTAGAAAACCTAAAAAACATGAATCTATCTTTATAAAATTTAATATAAAAAATAAAATTAAAATAAAAAACAAAAAAAAAAAAATAAAAAAAATATGACAAGAAAAAAAAATTTATCCTTGAAAACGAAAATTTATACCTATTATTTTTTATAACAAGATACCTATTTTATGTCCTGATATTTTTATTACTAAATATGGTAAACCTACTAAAAATTCACAATGAACAATTAATTGAATTAAAAAAAAAAAATAATTATTTATATTTATTTAATAAATAACTAAATATATCTCTAATATAAATAAATCTTTTAATTTTATTTAATCTATCTTGAAATTCTACTAAACCTAAACTTAACATTTTATTACTTAATATTAATAAATTTGGTATTCCTATTAAACTTAAGTCAGCAAACATTTCCCCAGTATATAATTTTCTGTTATCTAATAAAACACTAATATTATTTTTAATTAAAAAATTATAAATTTTTATAGAAATTTGATATACCAAATTATATTTATACATATCAATAGGTAAAATTCCTAATTTAAAATTAGCAATAGATAAAGGCCATATAATACCATTATTATCATGGTATAATTCTACTAAACAGGAAATAATTCTAGTTATTCCTATACCATAACAACCCATAGATATTTTTTTATTAAATTTATAATTATTATTAAAAATAGAAGAATAATAATTACCTAATTTAAATATATGAGCTATTTCAGTAGATTTTAATTCTGTAATATTTTTTTCATTAATATTAATTTTACTATTTAAATAAAAAGTTCAGTTTTTACATATATCATAAAAACCACTTACCATAACATTTATAAATCAATTAACATTAATATAAAAATATCTGTTTTTATTAGAACCAACAATAAAATTAATTTTATTCATTAAAGAATAATCTGAAATAATCTTATATTTTAAAAAAGGTCCTAAAAATATGGAATTAAAACCAAATTTTATAAAAATTTTTTTTTTATTCCAAACAATTATTTTATTAACATAAGAATATATTTTATATAATTTATTAATATCAATTTTTTTACCAAAAGGAGTTAAAATTAATAAAAAAAAAGTTTTTTTATTATCAATAAATTCTACTAAATTAGTTTTAATAAAATTATTAAATTTTAAAAAAAATCTTCATTTACTTAATTTATTTAAATTTTTAGTACTAAATAATTTAATATTTTTAATTTTTTTATATTTTAAACTTTTAAAAAAATTATTTTTTTTATAATAAAAAGAATAACCTAAAATTTTTTTCTTATTATTTAAAAAAATTTTATTTTCACCATATTTAGAAATAATATGAAATTCATGCGATAAAAAACCTTTTATATTACCACAATTTGCTTCCTTACAAAAAAAGTTAAGACCTAATTCTTTAAATATATCTTTATATATTTCATAAATTAAAAAATAAATTTTATCTAAACATTCTAAAGATAAATGGAAAGAATATGCATCCTTCATAAAAAATTCACGAGATCTTATAATACCTAATTTAGGTCTTATTTCATCTCTAAACTTTTTTTGTATTTGATAAAAAATTTTAGGGAAAAAACTTGACTTAAATTTTTCATTACATATTAATTGTGTAATAACTTCTTCATGAGTAGGAGAAAGGATAAATAATTTATTATTTCTATCATAAAATTTAAATAATTCCTTACCATATTCTATATATCTACCACTTTTTTTTCATATATAAGAAGGTTGTATTATAGGTATATTAATTTCCATAGCATTAATTTTATTAAAATATTTTTTAATTAAATTAATAACATTATTTATTATTTTGATACCATTAGGTAATCAAATATATACTCCGGAAGATAATCTACGTATTATACCTCCTTTAATCATTAAACTATAGACTAAATTATTTTTTTCATTCAATAAAATATTTTTAGAAGTAAATAAAGAAAAATTTTCTGTTTTCATATTTTTATAAAAAATTAAATTAATTAATTTAATTTACCATATTACCTAATAAATTACCTCCTAATAAATGCATATGTAAGTAAAATATATCTTGACCAGCATATTTATTACAATTAATAACTATTCTATATCCATTTTTATGTATATTTTTTTTTTTTGCTATTTTAGAAGCTATCAATAGCATTTTACCTAAAATAAAAATATGTTTTTTACAAACTCAATTCATATTTTTAATATAAATATTAGGTACTATTAATACATGTATTAATGCTTTAGGATTAATATCATTAAAAGCAGTAATATCTTTATCTTTATAAATAATTTCAGATTTAATTTTACCAGAAATTATTTTTTTAAATATATTATCTTTATTCATAATATTTTTTTTAAAAAATTAAATTAATATAATTATATTATATATAATAATCTTTTAAATTAAATTTAATTATATAAATATTATTAGTGACTTTAAATTTTAAATTTGTTATACTTTTCTTTAAAGATATAAATAATAGGTCTATAGCTCAGATGGAAGAGCACACCCCTGATAAGGGTGAGGTCAGTGGTTCAAATCCGCTTAGACCTAAATTTATATTTTTTTTTAAAAAAAAAGGGGGTATAGTTTAATCTGGTAGAATAATGGTCTCCAAAATCATAGGTTAAGGTTCAAATCCTTCTGCCCCTGTTTGAATATTTAAAAAAAAATTTTAAAAAAAATATTTTAATAAAAAAATATTTTTTTTAAGAAATTATTTTAAAAAATAACTTTTAAAAAATAAAAATTATTAAAAATTAGAACTATCAGGTACAAAAACATATCCTAATCCCCATACTGTTTGTATATATCTAGGTTTAACAGAATTATTTTCAATTAAACGACGTAATCTAGAAATTTGCACATCTATAGATCTTTCTATAGCATTATATTCTTTACCTCTAGCTAAAAACATTAATTTCTCTCTAGATAAAGGTTGTTTAGCATTTTTAATTAAAACTTTTAGTATAGAAAATTCACTACTAGTTAAAAAAATTTTTTTATTATTTTTAAACATTTCTCTGGTAATTAAATTTAGTTTACAATTACCAAATTTAACTATAATATTTTCTTTAAATAAAGTAATATTAGATGTTTCATAATATTGACGTCTTAATAAAGATCTTATACGAGCTAATAATTCCCTAGGATTAAAAGGTTTTGAAATATAATCATCAGCACCTATTTCTAGACCTATAACACGATCTATATCATCACTTTTAGCAGTTACCATAATTATAGGAATAAAATTACCTTCACTACGTAATCTTTTACATACTGTTAAACCATCTTCTCCAGGTAAAACTAAATCTAATATAATTAAATGAAATATTTCTCGAATTAATAATCTTTGCATCTGTATAGAATTAACTACATTTTTAACATAAAAATTATATTTATTTAAATAATTTTTTAAAATAGATATTAATTCTATATCATCATCAACAATTAAAATCTTCTTATTTTTTAACATAAAAACCCCAAAAACTTATATTTTAAATATTTTTATTTAAAATATTTTTTTAATTTTAAAATAAATTTTTATTTAATATTAAATATTATTAAATAATATACTATAAAAAAATATATATTAATTAAAAAAATAAAAATTTTACAATATTTATAAAATATATATATAAAAAAATATATTTTTTATTTACTATACACGAGATTTATAAGTAAAATATTTAGAATTTATTTTTATATAATCACCAACATTAATAAAATTAGGCACTTTAATTTTTATTCCTGTAATTAATTTTACATATTTAAAATTTGATATAGAAACATTATTTTTATAATTATCTATATCTATTACTTTTAAAGTAATATAATCAGGTATTATTATATTAATAGGTTTACCATTTCAAAATATAATTTTATAAAAATTTTTTTTATATATAAAAAATATATATTTTTCAATTAAATTTTTATTTAAAAAAATTTCACTATAATTATATTTATTTAAAAAATATCAATTATTTTTAAAACTATATATATATATATAATCATCTACATAAATATTAGCTTTTTTAATATTATTAATAAATTTAAAAGTTTTAGTAATTAATTTATTTGTAATTCAATTTTTTATTTTAGTACGTATAAATTTATGTCCTTTTCCAGGTTTAATAAAATCAATAAATTTTATATTATAAGGTTCATTTAAATAAACAATATTACCACCAATGAAAAAAATATCTTTTAAGTTCATATTTTTAATAAATAATTAATTTAAAAGTAAATTATATTATAATTAATAAAATATATTTTAAAAATATAAAAAACAAAAAAATGAAATATAAAATACAAAAAAATTTAAAAAATTATTTTCAAAATCACGAATGTGTATTCATTGGAATATATGAAAATAATAAAATTAAAAATAATATACTTAAATACAATTTAATAATTAATGAAATTAAAAAATATAATTTTAAAGGTAAAATAAATACATTTTTAGTTATAAAAGATATAAATTCAAAAATAAAAGAAGATTATGTTTTAATAGGATGTGGTAAAAAAAAATATTTAAATAAAAACAAATTTAAAAAAATTATAAAAAATTCATGAAATATTATTAAAATTTTAAATTATAAAAAAATAGTTTTTTGTTTACAAAATATATATTTTAAAAAAATAAACTGGAAAATATTTAATATAATTAAAATATTTGAAAATAAATCATATTTATTTAAAAAATTTATAAAAAAAAATATTGAAAAATATAAAAATATACAGATAAGTTTTTTACCTAAAAAAAAAGAAGAATATTTTTTAATTAAAAAATATATAAAAAAATCTATATATATATTAAGAGGTATAAAAATATGTAAAGATATCTGTAATACTCCATCAAATATATGTAATTCTTTATATATATATAATAAAATAAAAAATAAACTAAAAAATTCTAAAATTAATATTTCATGTTTAAATAAAAAAAAAATGCTTTCATTAGGTATGAATGCATACCTATCAGTAAATAAAGGTTCATATAATGAACCATTAATGATTATACTTAAATATAATAATAATAAAAATATGTTAAAACCAATTGTTTTAATTGGTAAAGGTTTAACATTTGATACAGGAGGTATATCATTAAAACCATCTCAAAATATGCATAATATGAAATATGATATGTCCGGAGCAGCATCTATATATGGAATTATGTATATAATATCAAAATTAAAATTAAAAATAAATGTTATTGGAATTCTAGCATGTGCAGAAAATATGATAAATGGTAATTCTACAAAACCAGGAGATGTAATAAAAACTTTATCAAAAAAAACTGTTGAAATTATAAATACTGATGCAGAAGGTAGATTAGTATTATGTGACGTACTAACGTATGTAAAAAAATTTAATCCTAAATTTGTTATTGATATAGCTACTTTAACTGGTTCATGCCTAATAGCATTAGGTGATAAAATAAATGGATTATTATCTAATAATAAAAAGTTATCAAAATATTTATTAAAATCTTCAATTAATTCTAATGAATATATTCATAAATTACCTTTATTTAAAAAATATAAAAAATATTTAAAATCAAATGTAGCAGATATTAAAAATTGTACAAATCAATTATATGGTGGAACAATAACAGCGGCATGTTTCTTATCTTATTTTACTAAAAAATATAAATGAGCACATATTGATATCGCTGGTACAGCATACAATAAAAATGGAGCAACTGGACAACCAATAAACATTATTACTCAATTTTTAATTGAATATATTAAAAAAAATGAAAAAAAAAATTAATTTATATAAAAAAGAAAGAAGTATATATTTATATTGAAAAAAAAATAAATTATTTAAACCTAATATAAAAACTAATAACAAAAAAAATTTTTCTATTATTATGCCACCACCTAATATTACAGGACGTTTACATATAGGTCATGCATTTCAACAAACAATTATGGATGTTATTATAAGATATAAAAAAATGTCTGGATATAATACATTATGATTAATGGGTACTGATCATGCTGGTATATCTACACAAATAATAGTAGAAAATAATATAAAAAAAAATTATATAAATAAAAAAATATCTAAAAAAAAAATTATTAGAGAAATATGAAAATGAAAATCTAAATATGAAAAAAAAATATATAAACAAACTGAAATTTTAGGAAGTTCTGTAGATTTATCAAAAACATGTTTTTCACTAGATAAAAACTTTACTAAATCTGTACAAAAAGTATTTATATATTTATATAAAAAAAAATTAATTTATAAAAATAAAAAAGCAATTTATTGAGATAAAAAAATTAAATCTGTACTATCAGATTTAGAAATTAATAAAGAAAATAAAATAAAAAAAAATTATTTTATAAAATTTAAAATATTAAATAAAAAAAAATATTTAATTATTGAAACTACTAAACCTGAAATGATTTTAGGTATTACCGCTCTAGCTGTTAATAATAAAGATAATAAATTAATTGGTAAAAAAATAATTAATCCATTAACTAATAATATTATTAAAATAATATATAATAAAAATATAATTTTTTCTAAAAAAAAAATATACACAAAAATTATACCTGGACATAGAATTAATCATTTAAATTTATGTAAAAAATTTAATTTAGATATTATAAATATTTTAGATAAAAATGGTTTTTTTAAAAAAAAAATTTATATTTTAAATAAAAAATTTAAAAAAAAAAATATAAAAATTAATATTATTAAAATATTTAAATTAAAAAAATTAAATTATAATTATGTTAAAAAAAAAATTGTAAAATTTTTGAAAAACAAAAAAATAATTTTAAAAATAGAAAAAAAAAAATCTTCTATATATTTAAGTAATAAAACTAATTCAAAACCAATTATTATTATCACAAATCAATGATATTTAAAAACAAAACCTTTAGCTAAGAAAGCAATATATTTAATAAAAAAAAATAAAATAGTTTTTATACCATCTAAATATAAAAAATTATTTTTTAAATGAATGGAAAATATACAAGATTGATGTATATCAAGACAAATATATTGAGGACATAAAATACCTATATGATATGATAAAAACAAAAAAATATATATAGGAAGCAGTAAAAAAAAAATTTTATCAAAATATAAAATTAATACTGAAATAAAACAAGATAAAAATATATTAGATACATGATTTTCTTCATCTATATGATCTTTTACATCACTGGGTTGACCAAAAGATAAAAATCTTTTAAAAAAATTTTATCCTATAAATTTAATAGTTAGCGGAATAGATATTATATTTTTTTGAATATCTAGAATGATAATGATAACATCATATTTATCAAAAAAATTTAATTATTTAAATATACCTTTTAAAAAAGTATTTTTAACAGGTTTAATACGTGATGAAAATGGAAATAAAATGTCTAAATCTGTAGGAAATGTTATTGATCCTTTAGATATTATATATGGTATTAAATTAAATAAATTAATTAAAAAAAGAACTAAAAATGTAATAAAAAAAAAAAAAATTAAAAGTATTATTAATGATACAAAAAAAAATTTTCCTAATGGAATTAAAAGACATAGTGTTGATATTTTAAGACATACATTATGTTCAATATCTACTTCAAAATTAAAAATTAATTTTGATGTTAAAAAACTAACACATAGTTACAATTATTGTAATAAAATATGAAATACATATAGATATGTATTAAAAAATTTTAATTTTAAATCATTTAATAATAAAATTAATGAAAATAAATTAAATTTAATAGAACATTGAATATTAAATAAAACTAATAATTTAATTAAAAAATTTAAATTAAATATTAAAAAATTAAGATTCGATTTATTAAGTCAAATAATATTTCAATTTATAAAAAATAATTTTTGCGATTGATATATAGAATTAAATAAAATATTAATTAAAAAAAAAAAATTTAATACTAATAATAAATCAGTATTATATTATCTTATTAAAACAATATTAAAATTAACTCATCCTATAACTCCATTTATTACAGAATATTTATGAAAAAAAATTTATAAAAAATCTTCAATTTTAAAAGAAAAATTTCCTAAAACTAAAAATTATTTAAATAATATAGAAAATAGTAAAATTTTTATAAAAATACAAAAAATTATTATTTTTATAAGAAAAACAAATAATAAAAGTGAAAGAAAAATTACTCATTTAATAATTTTAAACATTGATTTAAATCATAAAAATATATTTATAAAAAACAAATATTTATTCAATTTTGTAAATATAAAAAAAATACTTTTTTTAAAAAACAAAAAAAATAATATTTTAAAATTACAAAATAAAAATATAAAAAAAATAACTATTAATAATATAGATATATTATATTATTAAAAATTTTATAAAGCGAGTAACGGGACTCGAACCCGTATCTTCAGCTTGGAAGGCTAAAATAATAACCATTATAAAATACTCGCTTATTAATTTTTGGTGGGAGAAGGATTCGAACCTTCGAAGTCAATGACAACAAATTTACAGTCTGTCCCTTTTAACCACTCAGGAATCCCACCTTTTATTTTAATATGCCGGCTACCGGAATCGAACTGGTGACCTACTGATTACAAGTCAGTTGCTCTACCTGCTGAGCTAAACCGGCATTATGGAGTTAAGCGGATTTGAACCGCTTACCTTCTGCTTGCAAAACAGATGCTCTACCAATTGAGCTATAACCCCTTTTTTTATTATTTAAATATTTATATATCATTATATAATAATAATTCATTTATTTTAATATTTTTTTATTTTTTTTATAAATATATAAAAAATTATTATAATTTTTTAATTTTAAATTTAGTCTTAAAAATTCTTTAATATTTTTATAAATATTTACTTTTTTAATTTTTTTATTAATTTTTTTTATTTTAAGTAAATATTTTTTTTTGTTTAATGAATTAAATTTTATTATTTTATCAATTAATAATATCAATTTATTAAATTTAAATTCTAAAAAACCTTTATTAATATAAAAATATTTATATTTATTTGCATATATTTTAATAAAAATATTTTTAGATGAATACAAAATTGGTGTATGTTGATAATAAATTTCAAATTTATTTTTTAAATTAAATAATTTTATATGATGTACAAAATCATTAAAATATATTCTTTTTTGAGATATTACTAAAAAATTAAAATTCATATTTTCTGTAAAATTTATTTATAATTTATATCTTTAATTTCACCTATCATATAAAAATAATTTTCATGTACATGATCATATTTACCTTTTATTATATCTTTAAATCCTTGAATATTTTTTTTTATAGATACATATTGACCTGGGATATTAGTAAATATTTCACTAACAAAAAAAGGTTGAGAAAGAAATTTTTGAATTTTTCTTGCTCTAGAAACTATTAATTTATCTGATTCTGATAATTCATCTATACCTAATATAGATATAATATCTTTTAGTTCTTTATATTTCTGTAATATTTTTTTAACATTTTGAGCAACATTATAATGTTCTATACCTACAATATCAGGATTTAATTGATCACTACTAGATAATAAAGGATCAATAGCTGGATATATACCTGAAGCAGCTATTTGACGATCTAATACTATTATAGCATCTAAATGAGAAAAAGTAGCGATAGATGAAGGATCACTAAAATCATCTGCTGGAACATATACTGCTTGCACAGAAGTAATAGATCCTTTTTTAGTAGAAGAAATTCTTTCTTGAAGTATACCCATTTCTTCAAATAAAGTAGGTTGATATCCTACAGAAGAAGGTATTCTTCCTAATAACGAAGATATTTCTGTACCTGCTAATATATATCTATATATATTATCTATAAAAAATAAAACGTCATGACCATCATCTCTAAATTTTTCTGCAATAGTTAAACCAGTAAAAGCAACTTTAAATCTATTTCCTGGTGGTTCATTCATTTGTCCATAAACTAACGAAACTTTATCTATAACTTTAGAAGTATGCATTTCATTATAAAAATCATAACCTTCTCTAATTCTTTCACCTACTCCAGTAAAAACTGAATATCCTGAATGTTTAATTGCTACATTACGAATTAATTCCATCATATTAACAGTTTTTCCTACTCCAGCACCACCAAAAAGACCTATTTTACCACCTTTAATAAAAGGACACATTAAATCTATAACTTTAATACCTGTTTCTAATATTTTTTGTGAAGAAGATAAATTAATGTATTTAGGAGATTTATTATATATAGATCTATATTCTTTAGAAAAAATTTTTTTTTTACCATCTAAAGGTTTACCTAAAACATTTATTATTCTGCCTAAAAGATTTTTACCAACTGGTATAGAAATTTTTTTACATGTATCTATAACTTTCATACCTCTATATAATTTATCTGTAAAACCCATAGCTATTGTTTTTACTATACCAACATCTAATTGTTGTTGAACTTCTAAAACTAAAATAACCTTATTATTTTTAATAACATTTAATGCATTAAATAATTTAGGGGTATAATTTTTAAATTCAACATCTACTATAACTCCTAATATTCTAATTATCTTACCTTTTTTATTATATGACATATAATTTTTTATTATTAAATGACAAAATTTTTATTTCAAAATATTTAAATTAGAAATTAATTCTGTAATTTCTTTGGTAATATTAAATTGACGTATTTTATTATACATTAAATCTAATTTCTTAAATAAATTTTTTGAATTTAAAGATGCATTTTTCATAACTAATATTCTAGAAAAATATTCAGAAACTATATTATTTAATATACAATCATAAATTTTAGATTTTATATACATAAATAATAAATTATTATGTAATTTATTTTTATTACTTTCATATAAATAATTAACTTTATTATTTTTTTTTTTAAATAAAATTGGTAATAATTGTTTTATATTTGTTATATATTTTTTATTTTTAAATTTATTATTAGCTATGAATACTATACTATTTTTTTTTTTATAAAAGTTTATTATTTCAAAAGCTATATTATTTGTTCTATAGTTAGAAATATTATAAAAAAAAATATTTTTTTTAAATATTTTAAATTTTATATTTATTTTTTTTAATTTTTTAATTAATATAGAACTTTTTTTACCTAATAAAAGAAAGTAAATTTTATTTTTAAAAAAAAAATTTTTTTTTATATCTAAAATAATTTCTTTATATAAATTAATATTTATATTACTACATAAACCTTGATTTGTAGATATAACAATATATAAAATATTTTTTTTACATAAATTATCTTTATATAAAAAATAGTCATTATCAATATAATCAATATTATTTATTAATTTATAAATTAAATTAATATATTTTTTACTACTTTCAATTTTATTAATAAAAAATTTATATTTAGATAAAGATACCATTTCCATAGATTTAGTAATTTTATAAATATATTTAATACTATTTTTTTTACTTTTTAAATCTATTTTATTTGTCAAAATTATTCTCCATACTAAAATATTTTTTTTTAAAACTTAAGATTATTTTTTTAATTTTATTTATTGTTTTTTTATTTAAACTTTTATATAAATTAATTTTTTTTTTAAAATTAGAATAATATTTTTTAATATATAAATATAATTTATTTTCAAAAAATAATATTTTACTAACATGAATATCATCTAAATAATTAAATTTTAAAGAAAAAAATATTAACATTTGTTTAAATAAAGATAAAGTTTTATATTGTTTTTGTTTAAGTATTTCTACAATTTTTTTACCTCTAGTTAATTGTTGATTAGTTTTATTATCAATATCAAAAGAAAATTGAGAAAAACTAAGTAATTCATAATATTGTGATAAAGATGTTCTTAATGAACTACACAGATATTTCATTATTTCAGTTTGTGCAGCAGAACCTACTCTAGATACTGATATACCAGGATTTATAGCTGGTTTAATACCTGAATTAAATAAATTAGATTCTAAAAATATTTGTCCATCAGTAATAGAAATTATATTAGTTGGAATAAAAGATGAAATATCTCCTTCATATGTTTCTACTATAGGTAATGCTGTTAATGAACCAGAAAAATTTTTAGAAGAATAATTATTGTTATATTTTTTTATAAAATTATAATTTACATATGCAGATCTTTCTAATAATCTTGAATGTAAATAAAATATATCTCCAGGATATGCTTCTCTTCCAGATGAACGTTGTAATAATAAAGATATTTGTCTATAAGATATAGAATGTTTTGTTAAATCATCATATATAATTACAACATCTTCTCCATTATTTCTAAAATATTCACCTATTGAACAACCTGAATAAGGACAAATATATTGCATTACAGCATTTTCAGAAGCTGTTGATACTACAATAGTAGTATAATCCATAGCATTATAATATTTTAATTTTTCTACTATATTAAATATAGAAGATAATTTTTGGCCTATAGATACATATATACATTTAACATTTAAGTTACGTTGATTAATTATTATGTCTATTGCTAGACTTGTTTTACCTGTCTTTCTATCACCAATAATTAATTCCCTTTGTCCTAATCCTATTGGTATCATACTATCTATAGCTTTATATCCAGTACATAAAGGTCTATTAATTGAACGTCTATAAATTATAGAAGGAGAATTATATTCTATAGGATATAATTCTTTATATTTTATATTACCTCTTCCATCTATAGGTTCACCTAAAGAATTTACTATTCTGCCTAATAATTTTTTTCCAACAGGAACACTTAATTTTTTACCTGTACTTCTTACTTTCATTCCTATATTTAAATTTAAACAAGAAGTTAAAGATATAGCATTAACTATATATTTATCTAAATCAAATATTAATGCATAACCTATATCATTAGGAAACTCTACTAATTCATTAATTAATACTCTAGAAAGACCAATAATTTTTACTATACCATCTATAATAGATATTATTACACCTTCATAGTATTTACTTATTGAATTATCTAATTTACTTATTCTTTCTTTAATTAATTTACTAATTCCAGAAAATTTTTGAGACATTTTTTTTACTCTTTAAAATTATTTAATTTATAGAAAAAATTATTTTTTTTAATTATATTTAATAAACTTCCATCAAAAACTAAATTATTTATATAAATTTTAAAACCTGCAATAATTTTTGTTTTTTTTTTAAATAAAAAAAATATTCTCTTATTTACAAAATAATTTTTAGTAATATTTTTAATTTTTTTTATATTTAAATTACTAATATAGTTATTTCTTGTATAAACTATTACATTTAATATTTTTTTATTAATTTTATATATTTGATTAAAATATAAATATATATAATTAATATTAAAGAACATATTATCTTCAAAAATAATTTTAATAAAATTTTTCATATCTTTTTTTAAAATCATATTTTTTCTGATAATAAAATAAATTTCATTTAAACATTTTTTTTTATTAATTTTATAATAAAAATAAAAAAAATTTTCCTTACATATTAAAAGAAGTAATTTAATAAAATTATTTCATTTATAAAATTTAATTTTATTATTACTTATATATTTAAATATAGCTAAAGAATAAAAATAAGAAATATTATATATATTTAACATAAAAAATTAATTTTAATTTAAAATTTAGTTTTAAATTTATCTAGTATTTTACTAATAAATTTATTTTCTTTTTCTTTATCAATAAAAACTTTTGAAGTAATATGAATTAATATTTTATTTATTATAATAGAAAGTTTTTTATATATTTTTTCATATATACATTTCTTTTTAAAAAATATATCTTGTTTAGCTTTATGTAATATACTTTTATATTTTTCATTAGCCTTTTTTTTATATTTCTTAGATAATAAAATGCCATTATTTTTAGCTTTTAAAATAATTTTAAAAACTTCTTTTTCTTTACATAATATATCTTTTTTAATTTTTTCTTTTAAAAGAAAAATTTTTTTTTTAATTTTTTTAATTTTACAATTTTCTAAATATATTTTTTTTTTTCTTTTCTCAATTACCTTATTTATATAAGGTCAAATATATTTGATACAAAAGATAATATAAAAAATAAATATTATCATTTGTACTAATATAGTAATATTTATTTCCATTTTATAATTTTAAAAATTTAATTTTATTTAACTATAGAAAATATAATGTATAAACTTAATCCTATAATAATCATAGGAATAGCATCTATTAAACCTATAACAATAAAAAATTGATTACGTAATAATGATACTAAACTAGGTTGTCTAGATACACTATTTATAAATTTACCACCTAAAATACCTATTCCTATACATGCTCCTATAGAAGCTAATCCCATCATTAAAGCAGCAGATATATATAAAATACTATTTTGCATATATTTTATCTCCTAAAAAAATTATGATACATATATTAATGTAAGTATCATAAATATAAAAGATTGTAAAAAAGAAATTAATATGTGTAATAAAATTAATGGTAATATAAAAAATAATTGTAATCACCAAGGTATTATATAGTAAATCAATAAAAATATTATTTCTCCTGAATATATATTTCCAAATAATCTTAATGATAAAGATAATATTCTAGAAAAAAAGTTAATTGTTTCTAAAGTAATATTAAGTGGTATACAAATATTATAATTAAATGGATAAAATAAAATTTCTTTAAACAAATTTTTAAAATTAAATTTATATAATTTATATATTGTAATTAATAAAAAAGTACTTAAAGACATAGATAAAGTGATATTTAAATCTGAAGAAGGTACAAAAGAAAAAATATTTGAATTAAATATTAAACAAAATATATAATTAAATAAATCTATTGGTAATAAACCCATTAAATTCATAAATAATATTCATGTAAATACTGTAAATGCTAGTGAAAAAATATATTTATCTTTTTTACCATGTATATTTATTACATTTTTATAAACAAATAAAATTAATATATCTATTAAAATTTGAATTTTATTAAGTGACGAATTATATTTTATTGAACTTATGTTATATTTTATAAATAATAAAAATATCAAACCTAAAAAAAATGATATAAATAAAGAATCAATATTTAAATTTCAAAAAGAATATTTATAAATTAATTTATTTAAAAAACTAAATTTTATTAAATTAAATTGTAAATGAGTTAAATGATGTTTAATGTAATTAGAAGGTAATTGAAAATTTCAAATAATATTTTTTATCATAATAAAACTCTTGAAATCATTATCATTTTTATTTTGTAATTTAAAAATTATAACTTTAGTTATTACTATTTTATATTTTTTTTATATAAAATACAATTTATACATTAATAGATAATTTTTCATTTATACTATATTATTTTTTTTGAAATATATTATTATATTTAATATAGAAGAAGGTGTTGTACCAGAAATTTTATAAACTTGATCTAAATATTTTGGTTTATATTTAATTAACTTCTCTATTATTTCTTTAGAAAGTCCTGAAACTTTATTTCAATTTATAAATTTAGGTATATAAATATTTTTATATTTATTAAATTTATGTAATTCTATCTTTTGCTTTTTAATATATCCTTCATATTTTAAAATAATTTTTGATTCTTCAATATATTTTAAATTAATTTCATTGAAATATTTTTTTAATATATATATAATTTTTTTAGAAAAAATATTATAATTTAAAATTAAGTGTTTTAAACTAATTTTATTTATGTTTTTTTTTTTAAATTTTAATTTAATTTTTTTAGGTAAATATTTAATAAATATTTTTTCATGTTTTAAAATATTACAATTATTTTTTATATAATTCATTTTTTTTTTAAAAAAGAATCATTTTTTTTTATTTATTAAACCTAATTTATATCCTTCAGGAGTTAATCTATAATCAGCATTATCTTCTCTTAAAAATAATCTATATTCAGATCTAGAAGTAAACATACGATATGGTTCGTTAATACCTTTATTACATAAATCATCTATTAAAACACCCATATAAGAATTTAACCTACTAGGTATAAATTTTTTTTTTTTAAAATTTTTAAGACTAGAATTTATACCAGCTATTAATCCTTGAGCAGCTGCTTCTTCATAACCTGTAGTGCCATTTATTTGACCAGCAAAAAATAAATTTTTTATTATTTTACTTTCAAGTGTTTTTTTTAAATTTCTAGGATCAAAAAATAAATACTCCACAGAATAACCAGGTATAATAATTTTTGCATTTTCCATTCCTTTTATAGAATGTATAACTCTTTCTTGAATTTTAAGTGGTAAACTAATAGATATCCCATTAGGATATATAATTTTTTTATCAATATTCTCATATTCAAGTAATATACGATGTCTATTTTTATCTGGAAAATTTACTACTTTATCTTCTATTGAAGGACAATATCTTGGACCTTTACCTGAAATATATCCTTTATAAAAAGCACTTTTATTTAAGTTATTTCTAATAATTCTATGTGTTTTTTTATTTGTATATGTTAAATAACATTTTATTTTGGGTAGATTATTTCTTTTATTATTATTAATTTTATTAAAAAAAGATAAATTACTAATATTTTTTTTATCAGATATTATTTCTTCTAACAAACTAAAATTAACAGTTTTAGATTCTATTCTTGGTGGTGTACCAGTTTTTAAATATTTAAATTTAAAAGGATATTTACTTAAAAAATTAGCTAAATTTTCTGAACAATGATCAAATATTCTACCACCTTTTTTAAAATTTAAACCTATAAATATTCTAGAATTTAAAAAAGTTCCTGTAGATAATATTACCACGTTAGAAAATATTTTTTCTTTCTTTGAAGTTATAATTCCTTTAACACACATATTTTTTATTACTAATTCTATTACTTCTTCTTGTAATATATCTAAATATTTTTTTTGTTTATTTAATTCAAAATTTATTTTCTTTTTATATATATATTTATCTACTTGTAATCTTGTAGCTCTTACAGCTTCACCTTTACTAGAGTTTAGTATTTTGTAATGTATTGAAGAATAATCTGCTACTTTACCCATTAATCCACCCATAGCATCTATTTCTTTTACTAGGTTACTTTTACCTATACCGCCTATAGCAGGATTACAAGACATTTCTCCTATTTTATTTTTATTATAAGTAACTAATAATGTTTTTTTTTTCATTTTAGATGATATATAAGAAGCTTCAATTCCAGAATGTCCACCTCCAATAACTATAGTATCGTAAAAAGTATTATTTATTAAATACATAAAATTTTATAAACTAATATTCTAAAAAAGTATAAATAGATATTATCTTATTATTGCAAATAAATCAAATTTTATTTTAAATTTATGTTGAATTATTGTTTAATAAGTATTACAATTTAATGATGTAATTTATATTATTTTATAAAAGTATTCTTTAAAAAGTATATATATATATTTTAAAATATTAAGTATATTGTATTTTCTTTTATTTAAAAAAGTATTAAAATTTTTACAAATATTTTTTATATTCTAAAAAAGTAATAAATAAAGTAGAAATAAAATAAATTATATTATATATTTTTTAAAAACTTTAACTTTA
>CP144835.1:0-5859 GCA_036689475.1 Candidatus Stammera capleta
ATGAAAAAAAGTATTCGTTATTATTTCAGTAATTTATGCTGTATAATATGTTGCTTATTAAGCATGAACTTTGCTATTTCTAATGGTGATACACGTAATGTTAAAGAACCTACTATACCTAGTAGTTGTAGTGTATTAAAAGCCGATGATAAAATTAGTACTAGTTCAATACAAAATGAAATGGACCGTTGTTCCAAATTAAAAAAAGTTGTTTCATTACAATCTAATGGTAAAAATTTTCATTTTTATTCTGGACCATTAACTATACCTACAAATGGAGGTTTGTTAATAAATAAAGGGGTAGTATTATCAGCTATACCTGATCCAGTATTATATGATACTGGTAACCATAAATGTGGTACAGTAGATAATTCTGGTAGAGGTTGTTATCCTTTTATAACAGTTAAAAACACTTCTAACAGCGGTATATATGGTAGTGGAACAATTGATGGACAAGGTAATTCAAATTTAAAGAATTCCAAAAAAACTTGGTGAGATTTAGCTGCTGAAGCTAAAAAATTAAATAAATCACAAAATGTACCTAGATTAATAGAAATAAGAAATTCTAATAATTTTATTTTATATCAAATATCTTTAAAAAACTCCCCTAATTTTCACGTAGCAGCTAGTAATGTAAACGGTTTAACAGCATGAGGGGTTAATATCAATACTCCTGCTGATGCACGTAATACTGATGGGATAGATCCAGGATCATCTCAAAATGTTACTATAACTCGTTCATATATTAGTACTGGAGATGATAATGTAGCTATTAAAGCTTCTAGTAAACCATCTTCTCATATATCTATAACTAACAATGTTTTTGGTAAAGGACATGGTATGTCAATAGGTAGTGAAACTTCTGGTAAAGTAAATGATATATTAGTAGATAATTTATCTTTAAATGGTACAACTAGTGGTTTACGTATTAAAAGCGATATTTCTAGAGGTGGTTTAGTTAGTCAAATATTGTATAAAAATATATGTATTAAAGATGTACAATATCCTATGTATTTAGATATGTTTTATATTAAAAATGCATCAGGTAACAAAATCCCTTATTATAAAAATATTACTTTTAGTAATGTAAAAGTTTTAACACCAGGTAAGTTTATTTTCCGTGGTTTAAAAGGTAATAATATAGAAGTTACATTTAATAATGTTAGTATTAAAAAAGGATCTAATATTGTAATGAAAAATGTAACTGCTACTGGTAAAATAAACGAAAATGTTACTGGAAATAGTTGTCCTTCTTATATAAAGTAATATACAAAAATTCTGAAACCTTAATTTTTTAAGGTTTTAGAATTTTGTTCTTATTTTTTTTTATTGAAAGTAAAAATGTTTTCTAGATGTTGATTGCCAAATTTAAAAAGTAAAAATTGATTTAAAAAAATATTAAAGAATAATATTTTTAAATATATATATATACAAAATAATAATTCTTTTTTAAAAAAAGAAATTATTTTTTTTACTAATAAAAAAATATCTAAATTTACAAAAAATAAAAAAAAAGCTACCTTAATATTTGAATATGAATTATCTTTAAAAAATGAAGAGTATTATATAAATTATAAAAATAATAAGCTTTTCATAAAATCAAAAAATCAAAGTGGTTTTATATATGGTTTATTTAATTTAATTAAATTAATACAATTAAATTTAATTATTAAAAATAAAAATTTTTATATTAAAAAAAAACCAGATGTAAAAATAAGAATTATTAATCATTTAGACCATATTAATGGTAATATAGATAAAAACTATTCTGGTAACTCCATTTTTTTTTTTAACAATAAAATACATTTTAATTTATTAAGAATTAAATATTATGCTAGATTACTAGCTAGTATAGGTATAAATTATCTATGTATAAATAGTTATAAAGTTAATTTATACGATACTTATTTAATTACAAAATCATGATTAATTCAATTATACGAAATATATAATATATATTTAAAATATAATATTAAAATTTTGATTTCTATAAATTATAAAAGTCCTTTAATTTTAAAATTTAATAAAGATTTATATTTATCAAATAATAAAATTACTGAATGATGAATTAAAAAAATTGAAGAAATATATGAATACATGCCTAATTTAGGAGGATTTGTAATTAGTTTTAAAAATAATATACCAATAAAAAAAATAATAGAATATTCAAGATTAATAGCTAAATCTTTGAAGTATTTTAAAGGTTTTTTAATTATAAAATGTTCTACATATAAAAAACAAAATTGAAGATTAAGAAACATAGATAGAGCATGCTTTACTTATGAGAAATTTTACGATCTCGATGGTTTATTACTTGATAATATTATTTTACAAATAAATAGTGGGCCTATAGGTGGGCAAGTAAGAGAACCTGTAAATAGTTTATTTGGTTCTATGAAAAATACATCACAAATATTAGAATTACAAATTACACAAGAATATACAGGACAAAAAGATATATGTTGATTATTACCTCAATGAAAATACATATTGAATTTTAATACTTTTTGTTCAAAAAATAAATCATCTAAAATTAAAAAATTATTTTCTGGTAAAATATATAATATTAAAAATGGTATATCAGGTATATCAAATATAGGAGATAAATCTAATTGAACTGGTAACGAATTAGCACAAGCTAATATATTTGGTTTTGGAAGATTATTATGAAATTTAGATATTAATTTAAATAATTTATTAAAAGAATGAATACAACTTTCTTTTAATTCTTCTAATAAAATATTAATAAACAATATTAGAAAAATTATGTTTAATAGTTGGAAAATATATGAAAAATATACTACACCTTTAGGAATATGTGGAATGGTAGATAATTCTAAATATAAACCTGGTATAGATAATTATGAATATTCAAATAAAGGTATATATCATAATGCCGATAGATATAGTTTAGGTACCAATAGAAGTAAATATATTAAACAATATTTTTATAAAAATAGATTAATATTTAGTAATAAAAATAAATGTCCTCAAGAATTAATATTATTTTTTCATAAATTACCATATAATTTTATTTTAAAAAATAAAAAGAAAACTATTATACAATATATTTATGATACTCATTTTGAATCAGTAAATAATATTATTAAATGAATTTTTTTATGAAAAAAAATAAAAGAATTAATACCACATAAAATATTTAAAAACATTAAAAATATACTAAGAAGACAATATTTAAATTCATGTGAATGACGTGATCAAATAAATACATATTTTTTTAAAAAATCAGGTATAAAAGATAAATTTAAAAGAAAAATATATTTTTAAATTTTATTTTTAAAAAATTAATAAATTTAAATAATAAATTTAAAACAATTACTACAAAAATTGTTAATACTAAACCTTTAATTTCGATATTTTTATAAACTAATTTAAAATCACTAATTCCAGATATAAAAGCTATAAAAATTAATATAACATTTTTAAAATTATTAAAATTTATATTTGAATCAATCATAATTTTTATTCCAGAAGATATTATTATTCCATACATAAATAAAGATATACTTAATATAATTTGCATAGGAATTAATTTAATAAAAACAAATATTTTACCTAAAAAAGAAATAAATATAAATAATATAGAAGTTAAAAATATTATTAAATTAAATTTATTTAAAGAAATTGACATAAACTTCATACTATTATTATAAAAATTAGAAGGTATAGAACCTAAAAAACTTAATATTATATTTAATATACTATTAATAAAAATAGATTTAAATAATAAATTTTTTTCATTTAAATAATTATTATTATAAATCCTTTTTGTAATAATTATAAAACTAACATATTCTACTATAGAAAATAGTATTACTGGAAAAATAATACAAAAAATATCTAAATTAAAATTTCATTTAGGAAAATAAATTTCTGGAAAAACAAATCAAGGTGTTTTGTAAAGTTCTTTAAAACTAATAATTTTAAAGTACAAAGCTAATGTATAACCTGATATTAATCCTATAAATATAGGTACAAATAAAATTCTATTTCAAAATATTGAACTTATAAATATAACAAAAAATGTAAATAAAAAAACTGACATTAATTTTCAATTACTAACATCAAGTTTTTGAATTGAAATATTTGATAGATCTAATCCTATAATTGTAATTATTAAACCTAAAATCTTAGGTGGAAAAATAAAATTTAATCAATAAAAACCATATTTTTTAATAATTAAACCTGATAAAAGAAATATAATACCATAAAATATAAAACCATTTAATATATATTTATATTCATATTTGGAACTTAACCTAATAATAGGAGATATTAACATTAAATTAGGTATTAAATATGATGGAAACCTAAAATTATTTAGTATTAAGTAAATTATGTTATTAACACTATTTAATAAAAATATAGTAGATGGATTTATTCCAATAATTAATGATGTAATAATACTAATTATACTTATAGAAAATAAATTTTCTATACTTAAAAAAAATATTTCTTTTAAAGATATTTTATTTTTTACCTTAAATGTCATTTTTTAAAAACTTAAATTATTATTATTATTATTCTTTCTTTTTTATAAATTCATTTAATTTTTTTTACTCTTTATAGAGTATATTATACTGAAAAAAATATTTTTTTCAATATTTTTTTCAGTATTTTGTAAATTAATTTTAATAAAAAATATTTAACTAAAAATTTATGATATTTAAAAAGAAAAATAAATTTACTAATAAACATATTTTTACTAAATTAAATATAGATTCTATTAGTGCAATTAATAATAAATCTATTGGTTATATTACCAGTATTTTGGCTTGTACTTCAATTCCTCATTCAAATATTAAAGATAGTTTCTTTAAAAGAAGTAATGGAAATATGACATTAAAAATTATTGCTGATCCTGAATACGGATTACCTTATGGGTTAATACCTCGTATTATAATGATTTGATTATGTACAGAAATTAAATTAACTAAATCTTCTAGATTATATTTAGGTAAAAATCAAAATGAATTTATAAGAAAATTAGGTTTGTCTCCTACTGGAGGTAAATATGGAACTATTAATAGAGTAAAAAATCAAATGCTTAGACTATTCCATTCTACTATTTCTTTAACTTATTGTTATAAAAATATACATAAATTTAGTAATTTAACAATAGTAGATAATATTTTTTTTTCCTGAGGTAAAAAAAATATTTTTAATAATGAAATTGTATTATCTAAAAAATTTTATCAAGAAGTTAAAGATACTTCTTTACCAATAGATTTAAGAGTTATAAAAGTTATAAGATCTCCTTTAGCTATTGATATATACATATGATTAACTTGAAGAACTAGAATTATCAGTAACAATAAAAGTGTATTAATTTCTTGAAAGAATTTAAAATTCCAATTTGGTTCTAATTATTCTAATAACCGTAAAGGATTATCAAATTTTAAAATGGAGTTTATTAAACAGTTAAAACATGTTTGTTTTTTTTATTCTCAAGTTAATGTTTGCATTTTAAATTTTGGTTTGAAATTAAAAAATAGTTGTCCACATATTCCTTGTTTAAGTTATTAACATTTTTTTCCTTAATACATGTTTATATATGTAATACATGAAATACATGGTGTAAATATTTAAAGTATTCTAATATTCTGAAAGATTAGGATGTTTTTAATGTTTTTATTTTTATTTTTGGCTGGTGTTTATGCGTTGTTTGGCTGGTGTTTATGCGTTAATAAAAATATATATTTTTAAAAAAAATTTGTAATAAAAAAAATATATGTTAAACTAAATAAGATTTATAAAAAGAAGGAAAAAAAAATTTAGACAAATTTTAAAAGATAAAAAATTTGTTAAAAAATAATTAATTAATTTTTAGGATTTTAT
>CP144836.1:0-9092 GCA_036689475.1 Candidatus Stammera capleta
TTGAGAATGTAAATTTTATTGAATTATTTTTATTATATATCCCCCGTATTTGAATTAATGATATTTAGTAGAGTATTAAATTATACGGGGGAATATTTTATATGTAATAAAAACAATATAAATTTTTACAAAATTAAAACCCTTGATCTATCTTAATTTTGTTAAATTTAAATTTAATACATATACATATATTATATAACAATAATTCATAAATTTGTAATTTTTTTTATCTTTTAATTTTAAATTATTTAATTTTGTTATTTAGTGTAACTATTTAATATATAAGTAAATTGGAAAAATAATGATATTAAAGATAAAAAAAAATATACTTTAAATATTGAATAATGGTTTAAAAAAAAAACTGATAAAAAAGAAAAAATTATTTTTGCTAAACTAGCTATTGAATTTCTTATTATAGTAAGTTTACCTAAATCAAAGTATGAAGAATATGTATTTATTTTCATTTGCATACAAATTATATGTCCTGCTAATAATCCAAAACATAATGAATTTAAGAAAATTAAAATAAAAAAATTTTTTGTTATGCTTAATATTATTAAAAATATAAAACATAATATAAAGGTATATTTTTCGATAAATTTTCTAGAAATTACATCTTTATATAATAAAAAACCTATTATAGATGAAAAAAAAGCACAGAAAAAATTTAATATTGAATATACAAAACTAGATTTATAATTTATTAATGTAGTTAAAAAAGGTAATATAGTACTTAAATATTGATAAATACCGCTTGATGGTATAGAAAAAAATAAAATTTCTAGTATTTTTCTATTTTTAAAAGTTTTTTTAATTCACTTTAAATTTAGTTCATTATCTATAGTTTTTTCTTTTTCTTTAATTAGAATATATTTTTTACTGTTTTGTGATAATTTTAAAGATAAAAAACAACTAAATAAATAAAATATACTAATAAATATAAATCCATATAAAGTAATATTATTTAGTATAAATAAATTACCTATAAAATTACCTAGTGTTTGAAATATTTGTGTAATAGAAAATGATATTTGAAGAATTTTATTACCTATATTTTGTTTAAATAGTAATTTTATAATTTTATTTGAATTTGTTTTATTTATTGTTCTTGTAGTAGAATATATCATTTGTAGTATAAAAACTATAAATAAACATAAATTAATGTTTAATTTTAGTAAAAAAACAAAAAATATTCCTAATGATATTATTAAAAATATAATATTATTTCAATAATATTGTTGTATTGGATCTATTGAATCAACTATAAAAACGAACGTTATAGCTGAAATAAACATAGGAAAATAATTAGCAAAAGTAATTAAGCTTACCGCTAAGGAACTATTAGTGTAATTGTATACTAATCAAACTAAAATAGTATTTTCTATGCTTTCTGCTAAGGAAACTAATATAATTGTTAATTGATATTTGATTTGTTTGTTATCTCAAAACATTTATTTATTGTAAATAATTTTATTAATAAACTTTTTATTTAAACGAATTTATTATATCATAGGTATAAAGTTAGTTTAAATATTTATTTTTAAAAATATTTAAACTTTTTATATTAAAAAAAATATTTTTTTAATATATAATATATATATATTATATATATAATAATAAAATTATTTTATCTAATATATTTAGATAGAAATAATTTTATTAATGTTTTTAAGAAATTTATTATATAACAAATTTAAAGTTTGTTATTATTAAATAACATTTAATTTAAATTATTTATTGGTTTTAATTTTTTTTATCACAAAACTCTTTTGTTTGAATTAATGATATTTGGTAGAGTTATTAAAGATACTTGGAGTCATTTTATAATAAGTTAGTGTAAATAAAATGTTGATAAAATTAAAATCCTTGATCTACCATAAGTGTATAAAATTGAATATTATAAAAGAAAAAACTCAAAAAAAGATACATAGAAGGTATAATCCTAAATTATTGTGTCGTATACCTAAAGGTATAGTTTCTGAATTAGTTTCTAAAATTAAAAATCATGACTGACATCATAATTATGATTTGATTCAATTACGTAGAAATTTTAAAATTCGTATACATGCGAGATCTGAATTATGTGAAACTTTAAATATTTTATCTGCTGCTTTAATAGCGCATTGTAATTTAAATTTATATAGTGAATATTTATTTGAAATTAAAGTTCCTTTTGAAATTATAGCTTCTTCCATGAATATGCTTCATATATATGATAATGGAAGGAAATCTTATGATCCTCCTTTACATGCTTTAAGAGTTTTAGAAAAGTTAAAGTATTTAATTATTTTAAGAGCTAAGGATACAGATACAGGTCATAATAAACCTTTACGTATTTGATTAACTAAAGATTTTTTTATTTCTAGGGGTATTACTTTAAAAAAATTAAAGTTTTATTTATATAAATATGAAAGTTGAATTATACGTAATAATTTAACTAATAATTTTATTTCTTATAGAAATAAGCATTTGTTGAAGATGAGAGTAATAGGTATTGATTTAATAAAATATCCTTCTTTAAGAAATTTATTGATAAAAATTAAGAGAAATATTTTAGGTGATAAATTTATACATAAAATTAATAGTAATATTAAATTTTATTCTTCTAATATTAAAAGAAATAATTTTTTTGTTAAGAAAAATTCTAGTACTAATATAATTAGTAAAAATAAAGTGACTGATTTTTGATATTGTAAATTTATTCATTGAAGTTATACTAAAATGCCTTATCAAGTTTTGTTGCTTGAAAATTCTTTTCGTAAAGAGTGTCCTGATTTAATTAATATTGATTCGGAAAGATATTATAAAACTCTTTTAAAAAGAGGACAAAAATTATTTTAGTTTTAAATTTTTTATTATATATTATTTTCTAGTGGGTATTTTTTTTTTTAAAAAAAAATTAATTTTTTTTAAAGATTATTTTTTGTTTTTTATGATTATAAGGTGATTTTCTAGTATTTTTTTTTAAAAAAAAATATTTATTATTTTTTTTTTAAAAAATTTTGAAATTTTTTTGTTTTATTTTTGTTTTATTATATTAAATTCGAATCTTACTTCTGAACTAAAGTTTTAATAAATAATATATTTAAATTTAAATATATTAAATTTAATAATAATAATTTAAAATTAAAAAATAAATTAAATTAAAATAAAAATATTAAAATTTAAAAACAAATAATTCAGTCTCATAAGAAATCAAAACTTTGTTTTCATACAAAAAACATTTAAATAAAAAATTTAACTTTTTAAAAAATAATTTACTATTAATTAATTTAACTTCTTTAACTTGAGTAGAAGAATTTATCATACCTAAAAACTGTTTTTTAGTTAAAAATATTTCTCAAGGTTTTAACATATAAATATATGTATAATTTTTATTTTTTAAATATAAATTAATTTCTTCTTTATATTTTATTTTTCTATAATTTCTAAAATAATTAACATTTATTGATTCTAATATAGATTCATATTTATCTAAAAAATCATTTATTTTGTAATTTCTATTATTTTGTAATATACATATTAAACCATTTTTATTTATTTTTTTTTCCACTATACTAAAAAATAATTTTCTATTAATTCATTGAATAGATTGACCAAATATAAAAATATCTATTTTAGGTAAATAATTTATTTTTTCTTCTATCTTACCTTTTATTCATTTAACAAAAGGAAATTTTTTTTTACCTATACGAATCATTTTAAAAGAAATATCTATAGCATAAAAATTATTTTTTTTTCCAAATACATTTATTAATTTTTCAAATATTATACCTGTACCAGAACCGATATCTAAAATATTTAATTTTTTACTTTTATTACTTCAATTTTTGATTTCTTTAAAAAATATTTTTTTATATCTAGGTCTATATAAATCATAATTTTTTGATAAATCATCAAATTTTTCTTTTTTATTTATTGACATTTTCTTTTAATAATAAATTTATAATACCTTTGTTTAAAATAAGTTTTTTCATATATTTATTTAAGGATGGTAACTTATATATATTATTAAATATTTTTAAATACTTTCTTTTAAAATTTACATATATAAAAGTATCTTTTTCAATATTTTTGATATTTAATTCAAATAATATTAATCCTGAATTTCATGCATTTCTAAAAAAGATTCTACCAAAATATGGTGATATTATAATTTTAATACCACTATATATTAATACATTAACGGCTTGTTCTCTAGAACTACCTATACCAAAAATTCCATTACATATAATGGCTTGATATTGATTTATTTTCTTATTTAAATTTGGGTATTTATTTTTAAATAAATATTTAGATAATTTTCTATTATTTGTAGACATATGTTTATATTTAGCTGGTAATATGTCATCAGTTGATATTAATGTAGCATTAATAAATTTACTATAAAATTTTTTTTTTTTTATCATATAATTCTTTTGTTGAAGGTATTTTACCTAATAATGCTGTATAAACTGCTACTAATACAGAAGATATATATATATCACATTTAGTATTACCCATACGTCCTTGAAAATTCCTATTCATTGTAGTTAGAATTTTTTCTTTATTAGATGGGATTGGGCCTTGTGTACCTATACATGAACCACAACCTGGAGGAGTAATTATTACTCCAGCTTTTATCATAATATTAATATATTTCTTTTTTATAGATTTTAAATATATACTTTTTGATCCAGGTGTTACTATACATAATATTTTTTTATTAATATATTTGTTTTTCAAAATAGATGATATTTCTTTCATATCTTCTAAAAAGCTGTTTGAACAACTTCCTATAAATACATAATTAATTTTTGTACCAGATATATCATTTAAATTAACTACATTATTTGGATAATGTGGTATAGATATTTGTGGTTCAATATTACTAATATTTATAATAATATTATTCTTACTATTATTCTTTATGGTATTACATAATTTTGTGGATATATTTTTATTTTTTGGCAGAAATATACATTTAGCACCTAATTCTACAGACATATTCGAAATTGTAATACATGAATCTAATGATAGTTTTTTTATTCATTCACTTTCTATTTCTATAGATTTATACAAAAATTTTTTTTGACCATATTTCTTTAGTATATAAAGAATAATATCTTTACTTCTAATTATATTTTTTGGTTTACCTATAAGATTAATGTTAATTGTATCAGGTACTTTAATTCATGTTTTACCTGTAATCATAGAATATGTAATATCAGATAATCCCATACCTAATGATAAACACTGTATTACACCTCCTGTACATGTATGAGAATCTGATCCTAAAACTATATTATTAGGAATGAAAATTTTTTTTTCTAATGCTAATATATGACTTATACCTTCTCCTCTATTAAATATATTAGCTCTAATTTTAGAAGCAAAATTTAATGATTTTCTGATTTGTAAAGATATTTTTTTATTTATTGGTAATACTGAATGATCAAAAAAAAAACTTATTTTTTGGTTATTAAAAACTTTTTTAAAATTATTTTTTTTAAATATATTAGCTATTGAATGAGAATTACCATCTTGTATATAAATATGATCTATATTTACTTCAACAAAATCACCTGTTTTAATATTTTTTTTTTTACTATGTAATTTAATTATTTTTTTTACTAAAGTATCTTTACATTTTTTTTCTTTCATAATATTTTTTTTTAGATTTTTTGTATAAATGACATAGTTTTTTAATATTAATTGGTTTATTTATTTTTTCTACCTTTTTTTTTATTAATTTTAAACATATTTTCAATATATTTTCTTTTATTTTAATTTTTTCTTTTTTTAAAAAATATTTTATTGTACTTCTTCCTGAATGTTTTCCTATAATGAATTTTCTTTTTCTGTTTATAATTTTAGGATGAAATGGTTCAAATGTTTTATTATTATTTATTAATCCATTTATATGTATTCCTGATTCGTGTTTAAATATATTTTCTCCTATTATAGGAGATCATGGAAATATTTTAGTATTAGTGTATTTAGAAATTTTTTTAGATAATGGGATTAATTTTTTTGTTTTTATATTAAGATTTATTTTATATTTATTTTGAAGAATCATTACTAATTGTGATATATCAGGCATTCCTGCTCTTTCTCCTATACCATTAATACATACATGAAAATATTTAGCTCCTGCTTTTAGTCCTGAAATAGTATTTGCAACAGCTAAACCAAAATCATTATGACAGTGACATTGTAAATCTATATTAGATATTTTTTTAATTTCTTTTATTTTTTTACCATATTGTTCATAATCTAAAATACCTATAGTATCTGATAAACGTAATCTATCGGCTCCTGCTTTTTCTATTGCTAATGTATATTCTTTAAGTAAATTTATATCTGTTCTACCTATATCTTCTGCACTTATAGAAACAAATAAATTTTTATCTTTACAAAATTTTATTAAATAATCAGCAGTATTTATTAATCAATTTTTGTTTTTTTTTACACTGTATTTTAAATGTATATTAGAAGTAGGTAATCCTATATGAATATGTTTAAATCCTAAAGAAATAGTGTATTTTATGTCTTTTAATATACCTCTATTTCATCCAATGATATTAACTTCATTTTTTCTTTCTAACATGGTTTTTATAGATTTTACTTCATCACCTTTTATAATAGGTATACCACATTCTATTCATTTTACTCCTAAGTCTATTAAAAGATTAAATATTTTAATTTTTTTATTTTTATTAAAAACTATTCCTGGAGATTGTTCTCCATCTCTTAATGTTGTATCTTCTAAAATAATATTTTTATTTATTTTACACATATATTTTATTTTTATTTTTAGGTTTTGGTATGTTTAATTTTTCTCTTAAAGTTCCTTTTTTGTATTTTTTTTTATATATACCTAAATGTTGTAATCTTGGTATTATATTAAATATAAATTCTTCTAAAAAATTTGGTAGTACTGGAGGCATAATATTAAAACCATCACATGCTTTTTTTTTAAATCACATGTAAATTATTTTAGATATTTCATCATAAGAACCTATTAAATTTAAATGACCTCTTGATACTACTATTTTTTTATATAATTTTTTTATAGTTAATTGTTTTTTTTTAGATATATATTCAATAATTTTTTTTCTACTTTGATTAGCGTTTGATAAATTACTTGTTATTGGTAGAGGATTATTTATATTAATATTATTTATATTAATTGTTTCTCCTAATAAATTTTCTAACATATTTATACCAAATTCTTCTGGTATTAAGTTTTGTAAATAATGAAATTTTTCTAATGCTTCTTTTTTATTTTTACCTATATAAAAACTTAAACCTGGCATTATTAGTATATTATTAAAATTTCTTTTATATTTTTTAATTCTATTTTTGATATCTTTATAAAAATTTTGTGCAGATGTAATATCTGGTTGTGCTGTAAAAATTATTTCTGCAATTTTTGAAGCTAATTTTTTACCTGGAATAGATGAACCAGCTTGAACTATTATTGGATATCCTTGTGGTGATCTAGAAATATTTAGTATAGAATTAAATATTTTATGATATTTTCCATTATATGTAGTTTTAAAACATTTATTTTTATCATAAAAAATATTATTTTTATAATCTTTTATAAATGCATTATCGTCTCAACTATCTCATAATTTAGTAACTATTTCATAGCATTCTTTGGCTTTTATATATCTTTTATTATGTTTTAAATGTTTTTTATATCCAAAATTTCCAGCAGTATTTATTTTTGAGGAAGTAACTATATTTCATCCAGCTCTACCATTACTTATATGATCTAATGAAGAATATTCTCTAGCTATATTATATGGATGTTTATATGTTGTAGATGTTGTACCTATTAGACCTATATTTTTAGTGATACTTGATAAACTAGAAAGTAAACTAATAGGTTCAAAAATTGTTGTTCTACTACAGAATCCTTTTCCTTTATCGTCTTCAAATATTGAAGGAGTATCAGCTAAAAAAATAAAATCTATTAATCCTTCTTCTGCTATTTTTGATAAATAAAAATATTTTTTTATATCTTGAATTTTTTTTTTTGAAATATTTTTTTTATATTTTCATGAACAAGGATGATGCCCATTTTCATAAGTTATATATGCTCCTATAATTAATTCTCTCATATACTTATTTAAAATTATTAGTTATTTTTAATATATTTTTTATATCAATACATTTTTTTTCAATTTCATGAGTTCTTTTAAATTTTAATATTTTTCATGCTATTTTATTCATTGTTTTATATGATGATCTCATCATATGATTTGCATATATAATTATATTAAAACCCATATTATATAATTCTGTATTTTTAATAGTGTTATATGTTGTTGGTATACAAGCTAATGGTATATCTGGGTATTTTTTTTTATATATTTTACTGAAATTAAATATTTCTTTAATATTTTTTTTTTTGCTATGTATTAAAATTATATCTGCACCGGCTTTAGTAGCTTTATATGATCTTTTTAAAGTTTCATCAAGAGATTTACCTAATATTAAACCTTCCATTCTAGCTATGATACTAAAATTTTTTTTATATATATTTTTTTTACTAATTCTAATTTTTTCACAAAATATTTCTATATCTTCTAATTTTTGTTTATTACTAATTTTTAGTAATGAATTTCTTTTAATACCTTTTTTATCTTCTATTACTATGGAATTTATATTTATTTGTTGTATTATTTTAATATAATGTAGAAAATATTCTATATGTTTACCGGAATCTGCATCTATAATTATAGGTAAATTAGTTACTGATCTTGTATCTATTAAGTTTTTAACTCTTTCTCTTATATCTAAAATTTCATTATCTGGTAAAACTTTTATAATTGAATCAGATAATGAACTTGATCAGATACCATCAAATTTATATTTTTTTTTATTTTTTGAATTTATGTAAAATATATTATTAATAATAAGTGAACATAATGGACTATGTGATTCTAAAAATATTAGTTTTTTTTTTTTTTTGATAAGATTTTTAATCATATATAAAATATTTAATATTAATATTTTATATATTATTTTATTTTTTTATTTTTTTCATTTATGAAATTGTTTATAAAAATATTTTTCTAATAAAAATTATATTTTTATAT